>CAJMRR010000091.1 GCA_905215835.1 uncultured bacterium
GCCTTTGGCGGCGCGACCTGTGTTGACTTTGGGGCAGCCAGGGTTGCCGTTGGCCGGCGCGCCCCACGCATAACCCTTATGTCGGTGGGCTGATGTGTTGCGTCCCTGAGGACTACAAGGTCGAAATGAAGGTGGACAGGCGGTGGAGGCCTTCGTCCAGGTTTTCGTCGGAGACGCAATAGCTTAGGCGGATGTGGCCTTCGGTTCCGAAGCAGTTTCCGGGGACTAGGGCTACGTTTGCCTCTTTGATAGCTTTGATGCAGAAGTCTTCGCTGGTTAGGCCGAACTTTTTGATGCTCGGGAAAGTGTAGAAGGCTCCTGCGGGCTCTACTACGTCGAGGCCCATGGCGTCTAAGGCTGCGAGTACGCGTTCGCGGCGGACTCGGTAGACTTTGAGCATGGGGGTTGGGTCGACGGTGAGGGCTCGGGCTGCGGCGTCCATTTCGAAGGAGACAGCACTCGATACTAGGTATTGGTGGGCTTTTGCGATCTCGGCGATGACGGGGGTTGCCGCTGCGAGCCAGCCCAAGCGCCAGCCGGTCATGGCCCAGGGCTTGGAGAAGCTCTCGATGACTACCGTCTGCTCACGCAGTTCCGGGTGGCGCTGGGCAAAGCGCTCGTAGCCATCCACGTAGACTAGGCGGTTATATACGTCGTCGCAGATTACGTAGATGCCCGCCTGCTCCGCTACGCGCGCCACGGCGTCGAGCGATGCCGCGTCGAGGATGCAGCCCGTAGGATTGTTGGGCGTGCAGATGACGATGGCCTTGGTCGCCGGCGTCACGCAAGCACGAAGTGCGTCCTCGTCAATCTGGAATTGCGCAGGCTCCGTATCCAAAAAGACCGCTTTGGCGTGATTGGCCACGACAATGCTCTCGTACAGGCCAAAGGCCGGCGTGGGGATGATGACCTCGTCGCCGGGGTTGAGCATAGCCATGAATGCTGCCGACAGGGCCTCGGTCGCGCCGTCGGTTAGGATGACCTCGTCGGCCGAAAACGTAAGGCCCGCGTCCCCCATGTAGGCAGATAACGCCTCACGCAGGGCGGGGCGACCGTTGTTGGGCGGATAGTGCGTGTCACCGCGGTCCAGTGCGGCGGTCACCTCGGCGCTAACCACATCGGGCGTGGGAAAATCGGGCTCGCCGAGCGCGAGCGCGATGCACCCCGGATGCCGGGCGGCGAGCGCGTTAATCCGGCGGATACCGGAGGGCTTGAGCATGGCAAGCGAGGTATTCATGGGCAGACGCATGGCGTTCCTTTCGTAAGGGTTGCACTAGGATAGCGCGGCGGGGCGCCACCAGACGGTGTAACCTAAACGGAAACGAGCCGGAAAGGAGATGGCATGGAGACGACCGCGCGCGGCGACGTACCAAAAACACTGCACACCATTGCGTATATCAGTATTCCCAATAGCGCCGATCTTGATTTTTTGCTCTGGGACCTGCAGGATGCCATCGCCGCCTATGCTCAACTTTCCGGCACCGCACTCCCCCGCCCGGTCGACTTGAAGGCAAATGACGCCGGCAGCGTTGCCGATGGCATCGTGCTGGCCATTGAAGATGTGGCTGACGATGAGACGTTGACAGCCATCGAGCGGGCGCTTGAGCGCTTTGGCGGTACGGGAACGCGCGTCTATGCCGCGATTCGAGCCGCACAAGAGGGCACAGAGCGGGCGCGTGGGACCGCCGTTCGCCTGTGCAAGGCATGTGAGCGCCATGACCAATTGTGGTGTGGCGGCGTTGCCATCTGCGCCGGCAGCGGCATCGCAGCGCTTCGCCATTCCCCACGCATGGGCCTCTTGCGCCGACCATTTTCGGAAGCGATGGATAAGCTTGTGGGCGCTGTGCGCATGGGCTGCTCCGTCGAGCATGCACAGCGACTTGGCGGCGGCAATGCCGCCAACGTCGACGCCGACGGCATGGTTTGCGCCGAGCCAGCCGTGCCCGCGCCGATCTGGCGAGGCGCTCTGAAACGTCTGGGCGCCCACGCTCAAACAAAAATCTAAATTAAATAACAGCCCAGTCAACGGCTTCGTGCCAACGCTCAACAAGACGCTCCAGGCACCAGGCGGCATTGGCGGGACTTGTCGAGGGCAGGACAATGGCAGGCAGCCCCGTCCGATCTTGCAAGTAGCGTTTGTAGAGTCGCCCTGCCGTACCGCCGTTACAGACAACGACCTCGATCGGCGCGGCATCGGTAATGCGCTCGATATGTGCCGGCACAACGTTGCGGATGCTCGCGTCGCTCGAGCCCTTAATGTCGCAGCTCCCGATTGCATCCCACAGGGCTACGCCGCCGTTCAGCAGCATGGCCCGCTTGGCGGCAATGGAGGCATCGAGCGTCGCGGGCTCACCGCTTGCCAAAGGATCGCCCTCGTTGGGCGGCACAGGCATACCGAGGCACGTGGCCATCACACGCCAAAAGCGATTCTGAGGGTTGCCGTAATAAAAGGCATTGGCGCGCGAAAGCACCGAGGGAAACGACCCGAGCACCAAAACGCGCGAGTGCTCGTCAAACACGGGCTCAAACCCATGCTCAATATGTTGATAGCCCTCGTCAGATACGGCCATGGGCTAGGCTCTCAACAGATAGCGCACCTCGTAGGGTGCAAGCTCAAGGGTACCCGTCAGCTCGACCGTGGGCGCATCGTCGGCAAGCAGGTCGACGAAGGACCCGTTGAGCTCGCCGGCGCCAAAGGTGTAAGGCTCACCCACGGCATTCACCGCCACGAGTACCGTCGCGTCGTCACAGGCGCGCTCGAACAGCAGCTGCTTGTTCTGGATCACCACGTTGCGATAGGCACCGTAGTTGAGAGCACGGGCAGCCGCGTCGTCGGCCGAGCGAAGGTGCGCAAGCTGCGTGATGAACGCCGTCAGCTCGTTGGGCGCAGGCTCATTGAGCGCAGGTCGCAGCGCCCAGTCGCCATCGGGGCCACCCTTTTCGCCGGCAATTCCCCACTCGCTGCCATAGTAGACGCACGGGATGCCCGGCATGCCAAAGAGCATGCCGTAGGCGGGACGCAGACACGACTTGTCGGTGAGGATACTTGCCAGGCGCGGCACATCGTGGTTGTCGACAAACGACAGCAGATGTTTGCCGCGGTAGATGCACCACGGATCGCCGCCAAACTGGCGGTGCAGCGAATGGGCGATCTCGAACATGTTGACCGAGTTAAAGCTGGAGTACAGGCCCTTGTAGCACTCGTAGTTGGTGCAGGAGTCGAGCATCTCGTCGTTGACGATTTGGTTGTAGTCGCCGTGGAGCGTCTCGCCGATCAGCACAAAGTCGGGCTTGAGCTCACGGGTAAAGACGTGCAGGCGGCGCATAAAGTCGCGGTCGAGCATATAGGCAACGTCCAGGCGCAGGCCGTCGACGCCAAAGACCTCGGCCCAGCGGCGCACGGACTCGAGCAGGTAATCGACCACAGCGGGATTTTGCAGGTTGAGCTTCACAAGCTCAAAATGGCCTTCCCAGCCCTCGTACCAAAAGCCATCGCCATAGCAGGAATCGCCGTCAAAGCTAATGTGGAACCAGTCCTTGTACGGCGAGTCCCACTTGCGCTCCTGCACATCGCGGAAGGCCCAAAAACCGCGGCCGACGTGGTTGAAGACGGCATCGAGCACCACGCGGATGCCATGGGCATGCAGCGTGTCGCATACGGCGGCAAAGTCGGCGTCCCCACCCAGGCGACGGTCGATATGGCGCAGGCTGCGTGTATCGTAGCCGTGGCTATCAGATTCGAGCGGTGGGTTGATAAGCACAGCGCCAACGCCGAGTTCCTGCATGTAGTCGGCCCATTGGGCGACCTTCATGATAGGAGCATCGGGGTTGGGCGCGGCGTTGGCAGCCTGGGCGAGCTCATCCTCGGCAACGGGCGCGGCGTTTTCGCGCGGAGCCCCGCAAAAGCCCAGCGGATAGATCTGATAGAACGTCGTCTCGTATGCCCACATAACAGCCTCCCGGTAAGCTCAACACAACGACATCCATTGTATGCCCAGCTTGTATCCTCTCCCCCAAAATAAGTTGCGGTGGAATAGTTCCTGCTTGGACCTTCAGAGGCCTTAAACAGGAACTATTCCACCGCAACTGATGAGGAAACGTGATTAGGCGACAGACTTTGCGCGGCGTATGGCCGGGAACATCACCGTGATAGCGAGGATGACGCCCACGACGGCAATCGACCCGCCCGCGAAGCCGATCCAGGCGATACCGGGACCCGAAACCACGGCTCCGCCGATCGCGGTACCCGTGCCAATGCCCAGATTGAACAGGCCCGAGAAGATCGACATGGCGACGGCCGACGAATCTGCCGGCGTGTGCTTGATGAGCTCGGCCTGAAACGCCACGTTAAAGGCCGTGGCGCAGCAACCCCACAGTGCGCAGACGGCAAGCACTGTCACGAGCGACGATGCGGCCGGCCCCATGAGCAGCAGGGCCACCGGCACGCCGGAGAGCGTGATAGCCAAGAACGGGAAGCGATGCCCATCGAACAGGCGGCCGAACAGCCAGCTTCCGAGCAGACCGGAGCAGCCGAACGCCGTCAGCGTCATGGTGATAGCGCTTGCGTCGACATGGGCGACCTGAGCCAGGAAAGGCTCGATATAGCTGTAGCTTGCGTAATAGCCGGTCGCCATGAAGACCGTGACTGCGTAGAGCGCGATGAGGAGCGGGTTCTTGAGCAGCTCGGGCAGCTGTCTGACGGTAAAGCGCTCACCCGCCGGCATGGCCGGGAACACCGCTGCCTGGTAGACGGCCGCGATGGCTGAGAGGCCCCCGACCACGGCAAACGTCATGCGCCAGCCCACGGCCAAGCCAATGGCGCGACCGAGCGGCAGGCCAAAGATCTGCGCGATGGACGAGCCCGTAGCGATCATGCTGATGGCGAGCGCGCCGTGGCGAGTGTCGACCAGGCGCGAGGCCATAATCGAGGCGACTGACCAGAACACGGCATGTGCGCAAGCGACCACCAGGCGCGCGCAGACCAGGATGGGATAGGTCGGCGCCACAGCGGACAGGAACTGACCGAGCGAGAACACGGCCAGCACGCCCAGCAGCATCCGCTTGAACTCAAAGCGCGAGGCGAACACCATGAGCGGCAGCGACAGCAGCATGACGCCCCAGGCATAGACCGAGATCATGATGCCCGCCTGGGCCTCGGTGAGCGAGAACGACGCGGCGATATCAGTCAAAAGGCCGATGGGCATAAACTCCGACATGTTGAACACGAACGCACAGCAGGTGAGCCCGACGAGTGGGAGCCACTGCTTGAGCGTGATGCCGTCTTGCCTTGTCTGAGTCATATATAACGTCTCCAATCGTTTTGAGCGGAGGCGATTATATAGCAACGGCCCCGCATCCGTCAGTACAGATGCGGGGCCGAAAACAATTCGATACACAGAGGTTGCGCCGTCAATTCATAACTAAGCCAACCCCAGCAATATGCCCGCCGAATGCACGACAAACGCCACGATCCAGGCAACGGCGACCTGAAACGCGAATACGGCCACGGCATAGCGCGCGCCCAACTCGCTCTTGACGGCGCCGATTGCCGCCACACAAGGCGGGTACAGCAACGTAAAGACCAAGAACACGTAGGCGGTAAACGGCGAAAACATGGTCGACAGCGCCGCGGGCGACGTTGCGCCCAAAAGCACCGTGAGCGTCGAGATGACGCTCTCCTTGGCAATGAGCCCCGTGACGAGCGCCGTCGAGGCGCGCCAGTCGCCAAAGCCGAGCGGGGCCAACACCGGCGCGATGATGCTACCCAGACCGGCAAGCAGGCTTTGCGACTGGTCGGCGACCACGTTAAAGCGGATGTCGAACGTCTGAAGGAACCAGATGACCACGGTCGCGGCAAAGATAATGGTAAAGGCCTTGGTGATGAAGTCCTTGGCCTTATCCCATGCCAGCATCACCGTCGTCTTGACGCTCGGCAGGCGGTAATTGGGGAGCTCCATGATAAACGGCACCGGGTCGCCCTTAAATGCCGTGCGGTTGAGCACCAAAGCCGCGACGCAGCCGACCACGATACCGATCAGATAGAGCGAGACCATGGCGGGAACCGTCGCCTGCGGGAAAAACGCCCCGCACAGCAAGCCGTAAACCGGCAGCTTGGCTGAGCAGCTCATAAACGGCGTGAGCATGACCGTCATCTTGCGGTCGTGCTCGGATGGGAGCGTACGGGTCGACATGATAGCCGGCACGGTGCAGCCAAAACCGACGAGCATGGGCACGAAACTGCGGCCCGACAGGCCAAAGCGACGCAACACCTTATCCATGACAAAGGCCACGCGCGCCATGTATCCGGAGTCTTCCAGAATGGAGAGGAACAAAAAGAGCACGACGATAATCGGCAGGAAGGTCAGCACACTGCCCACGCCCGTAAGCACGCCGTCGACAGCCAGCGAGCGCACCACGTCGTTGGTACCGAACGCCTTGAGGCCCGCATCGGCCGAGGCGATGATGGCAGCGATACCGTCCTCCATGAGTCCCTGCAACGCCGCGCCAATCACGCCAAACGTCAGCCAAAAGACGAGGCCCATGATCACCAGAAACGCCGGAATGGCTGTGTAACGACCTGTCAGGATGCGGTCAATCTTGACGGAGCGCACGTGCTCGCGGCTCTCGTGCGGCTTGACGACGCAACGCCCGCACACGTCGCCGATAAAGCTAAAACGCATATCGGCCAGCGCAGATAGGCGGTCGGTGCCGGCCTCGCCCTCCATCTGGGTGATGATGTGCTCGATAGCGTCGAGCTCATTGCGATCCAGGTGAAGCGCCTCGGTTACCAGCTCATCGCCCTCGACCAGCTTGGTCGCCGCAAAGCGCACCGGGATGTGCGCCGTCACGGCATGGTCCTCGATCAGGTTAGCAATACCGTGGATGCAGCGATGCAGCGCACCGCCGTCCGGGCCGTCGGGCGCACAAAAGTCCAGGCGACCAGGGCGCTCGCGGAACCGTGCCACGTGCAGGGCGTGGTCCACCAACTCGCCGATGCCCTCGTTGCGGGCAGCGCTAATGGGGACAACGGGCACGCCCAACAGGCTCTCGAGCAGGTTGACGTCCACGGCGCCGCCGTTGGCGGTCACCTCGTCCATCATGTTGAGCGCGATGACCATAGGACGGTCAAGCTCCATGAGCTGCAGTGTCAGGTACAGGTTACGCTCGATGTTGGTGGCGTCAATGATGTCGATGATGGCGTCCGGGCGCTCGTCAAGGATGAACTGACGGCTCACGACCTCTTCGCCTGTGTACGGCGACAGGGAGTAAATGCCAGGCAGGTCGGTAACGCTCGCCTCGGGATGGTTACGGATGGTGCCATCTTTGCGGTCGACCGTCACGCCGGGAAAGTTACCGACGTGCTGGTTGGAGCCCGTCAGCTGGTTGAATAACGTGGTCTTGCCGCAGTTTTGGTTGCCGGCGAGGGCAAAGTGCAGCGGCGCGCCCTCTGGCACGGCCGTCTTTGCCGCACGGGGCGAATACGTCCCCTCGCCCAGGGCCGGATGCTCCGTCGTGCCGATTGCGGCGTTAGCGCGCGGACCCGTATCGGTGTCGTGAATACCCACGAGCTCGATGCGAGCGGCATCGTCCTTACGCAGTGTCAACTCGTAGCCACGCAGGCGGATCTCGAGCGGGTCACCCATGGGGGCGTACTTCATCATGGTGACTTCGGTGCCCGGCGTTAGACCCATGTCCAAAATATGCTGTCGGAGTGCCTGATCGTCCGATGCCACCGATGCGACAACGGCGTCCTTTCCAATCTCGAGTGTATCGAGCTTCACGTCCGTGTTCCTCCCCCGGCGCCCACAGGGCGTTGTATTTATGTTCACCATGGCTAACCGTTTGCCATGGCTAACCAATTTTAAGCTTACATGATAGCGTGAACACACAACGACGTTCAATCGACAGATTGCTGCAAGGACCGTCCCCAAGTGCCGGCACAAAAGGAACGTCCCCGAGTGCCAAGTGCCGCAAGAGTGTCCCTTTCGACTAGTCGCTTAAGGACGTCCCCAATGACTACCTACGCCAAGCCCTTGACAGCTAGGACGATGCCGATGTCTTGGAACCGACAGACACTATGACCCAATCCGAGGGCACTAAAAAGATAGGAGCCCCCGCT
>CAJMRR010000092.1 GCA_905215835.1 uncultured bacterium
CGCGTGCCGCCGCTGTCGCCGACGCCCCGGCAAGCTTTAAGGTCGCCTTTATCGACGAGCTCTACCGCGCAACCGCCCAGGACATCGCCAACAACCAGCTCGACCTCGAGGAGGCATAAGCCATGTCCGAGCCCGCAACCAATGCCGGCATGAACACGCTCGTCGCTGTGGCCATCGCCCCATGCGGCACCGGCGATGAGCTATCCGCCGAGGTCGCCGAGGTCGTGCGTGTCATTCGCGAGAGCGGCCTTCCCAACCGCACCACCTCGATGTTCACCGAGATCGAGGGCGACTGGGACGAGGTCATGCAGGTCGTGCGCGACGCAACCTTTGTGTTGGCGAGCAAGGGCATCCGCACCGAAGTCGTGCTCAAAGCCGATATTCGACCCGGATTTACCGACACCATGACCGGCAAACTCGAGCGCATGGAAGCACAGATCAAAAAGCAGGAGGAAGCACGATGAGCATCCGCGACAACCTTGATATCTCGGCCTATCTGGTACTCGGCCCCGAAAACACGCTCGGGCGCCCCGTGGGCGATGTGGTGGCCCAGGCGCTCGACGCCGGCTTTACCTGCATCCAGGTGCGCTCCAAGGTGGCAAGCGCCCGCGAGATCATTGCGCTGACCGGCGACGCCGCGCAGGCAATCGCTCAGGCCGGCAAGACCGGTCAGGTCGCCTTGCTGATCGACGACCGTCTGGACTGTGTGCTTGCCGCACGCGAGCAGGGTATTGCTGTCGACGGCGTGCACGTGGGCCAAAGCGATATTCCCGTCGAGGTCTGTCGCAAGTTGCTGGGCCCCGACGCCATCGTGGGCCTTTCGGCCCGTTGCGAGGAGATGCTCGAGTACGTCAAGACCGCCGACATGAGCCTAGTCGACTACCTGGGCATCGGCCCACTCCACGAGACCGAGACCAAGCGCGACTGCGGACGCGCAGCCGACGGCTCTATCATCACCAAGAGCTTTGAGGACCTGGCCGCGCTCCATGCGGCAAGCCCCGTGCCCATCGTGGTGGGCGGCGGCGTCAAGACGGCCGACCTTCCGCAGCTCAAGGCTACCGGCGTCGACGGCTTCTTTGTGGTGAGTGCCGTCTGCAGCGCCGATGACCCCTACGCCGCGGCCAAGGAGCTCGTAGACACCTGGCAGCAGGCATAGGCATAGGCCGAGCAGCTGATTCGCAGCCTCATATCTTCAGCAATGGAAAGCGCATCCCAGTTTGGATCTCCATTCCGGGATGCGCTTTCCACATGCGACCCTTACCCCGCCAGATACGCTTCCAACGCCGGCAAAGTCGCCTCCGCATCGCGGCGACCAATCTGGTAGATGCGCTCAAGTTCATCGGGCTCACGACACAGCGACGGCACCTTCACCGATTCGCTCGGACGCACCACAAAGATATCGCCGGCGGCCTCACGACGCGCCAAATCATCGAGCGTGGCATTGTAGACCTCATGCCGATGCTCAAGCGCTGCGACAAACTCCGGATAGTGACGGAACACGCGACGCAGCATGGGCATCACGCTGTTGGGCTGCTTCACAAAGCCCGCCGGCTGCGTGAGTACCACGATATTGCGGTCATACCCCTGCGCAAACAGCCAAGCGCTGGGAATAGAGTCAGCCACGCCACCATCCAGATACTTATGCCCGTCAATAGCAACGGGACGCGTCGCCACAGGAATCGCCGATGACGCCCGGATCCACTCGATATCGCGCTCATCGCCATAGGGCAGGTCGTGATAGACGGCCTTGCCCGTCTCGATATCGGTACACACGCACGTAAATCGCATGGGGCAGGCGCGGTACGCCTCCAAGTCGATGGGATCGCGCTCGATAGGCACCTCGTGATAGGCAAAATCGGCATTGAACATATCGCCGGTCCGCAGCCAGCTTGCTACACCCGCATAGCGCTTGTCGGCGCAATAAGCCTTGTTGTAGCGAATGGCGCGGCCGATCTGGCGCGATTTAAAGTTGTAGCCAAACGCCGCGCCCGCCGAGACACCCACCATATGGTCGCAAGTTAAGCCGTGCTCCATCCAAACGTCGAGCACGCCCGCCGTATACATACCGCGGTAGCCGCCTCCCTCGAGTGCCAGCCCCACTGTGCGCGTCGTATTTGACTGTGCCATGCGACCATCTCCGTCCCCACAAATTCAAACGGAACAAGTATACCCGTCAACATACATCGTCTCAGTCGCATTTTCATCGAACATCGCATCGTCGCGCTACCGTTTGTCGAATAATAGCCGCCCACAGCATGTGCACCCATATATAATTGTGCACTATTGTTTACACTACTCAGCTGTTATCAACAGCGAACATTAACCGGCAAATTAACTCAACAACGCGGCAAGGCGGGGGCCTGGATACATGCAAAGCGCTGAGCAACGACGCGTGTACACAACGAGCTCGCCCGACGCAATCCGCCCCGACCTCAGAAAGCCGCTTAGAACATGGAAACTGTCAGCAATTACACCGAAACGCTCGAAAAGACCGTCCGCGACCTTCTCGAACGTCAAGACGATCTGATCAGGACCGCCTTTACCGACCAGCTTACCGGGCTTGGTAACCGCGGCGGCTTTGCCCGCTCCCTCGAAGAACTCTGGGAGCAGGACGCCCCCGTTACCATGGCGTTCATCGATATCGACAATCTCAAGCACTGCAACGACGTCTTTGGGCATGACGAGGGCAACCGCTATATCTTGCAGGTAAGTCTCTATCTTAAGCTGTATATGAAGGTGGGCGAAGCGGCGTTTCGCATAGGCGGCGACGAGTTTGCCATCCTATCTACGATTGCAACCGAGGACGACCTCGCCGAACGTCTGAAACACTGCCGAACGGTTCTGCTCAAAAACAACGATTCCGAGATGCCCCGCTCGTTTAGCTACGGAGTGTCACATGCCGACCCCGCCCTGGGCGAAGCTTCCAATCGCATGACGCTCGATGCCGACCATCGCATGTACGACTACAAGCTACGTCATGCCATGCACCTCGATCGACGCAATATCACGCAAGTTCACGCCGACGACTTCGAAATAAGCGATCGAATTTTTGACGCCTTTTCGATGCTCAATGAGGGCCGATATTTCTTTATCGAGAACTTGGACAAACATCGCACCCTTTGGTCACAAGGTGCCTTGCGCGATCTTGGCCTTCCCTCGGAGCACATAGACAACTGTCGCGATTACTGGAAAACGCGCGTCCATCCCGACGACCTTGAGGCCTGCATCAACGACATCGACCAAGTCTACAACGGCACCAAGCACCGTCGCGTCATGCAGTATCGTGTGCGCAACGCCGTCGGCGACTACGTCCTTTGCCGTGCTCGCGGGTTTCGTATCGACGGCGACGGAAATGTCCCCTCGCTCTATGTCGGCGAGCTCGTCAACCACTCACTTGCCGAAACCGTCGACGCTGCCACAGGCCTCGGAACGCAGCGCATGCTGGCCAACGCCATCGACGCCTGCCGCCGCGATCGTTGCGAGACAGGGCTTATAGCGGTGCGCGTTCGTGGCACGACAAAGCTCAACGAGCTCTACGGGGCCGAGGCTGTCGACAACATGCTTGCCGAATACGCAGGTCGCATGCTGTCGATCACTCGCGGCAGGAGCCGGGTCTACCGTTCACGAAGCGTTCAGTTCGTCGTGCTCAGCAACGACCTAGACCACGAGGCATTCGAGCAACTGACCCGCCACCTTAAAGAGGCCGTTTTCGCTCCTGTTCGAATCGCAGGCGACACCATTACTCCCGTCTGCCTTGTCGTCCCGGCCTTTTACGAGCACTTAACCCATCAAGCGACCGCCGTTTTAGGCGAACTCGACCGTCGCCTTCGCACGGCCGGCGGGCTTGTTCCCAACGACAGCCTCCCCATACCCGAGGCGGAGCGCAAAAGCGCCATAGCCGAACGTATCGACTCGCTCACGGGTCTCTATCGACCCAGCGAGTTTATGCGGCGCGCCAACGCATTTCTCGAGGCAAGGCGCAACGGCACCTGGTGCATCGCCACGGTCGACATGGGCCACATGCGCCTGTTTAATGAATGGTATGGACAGGCCGAAGGCGACCGCCTGCTTGCCGATGTGGGCACGGTCCTCAAGGACATCGAGAATGCCGATATGGGCGTCGCAGGGTACTGGGGCCAAGATGACTTTTGCGTACTCATCCCCTTCAAGCACATCACCGTCCATCAAATCTACAACCGCGTTCGCGAGGCAGTAGCCAGGCATGATGGCGGCGTAGGTTTTTGGCCGTCCATGGGCGTTTACCCCATGGATTCCAATGAGGAGATCACCATCGATGCACAGGCAAAGGCCATGTTTACCAATCGGCGCGCAAAAAACGACTTTAAGGAGCGCATTGCCATTTTTTGCCCCGAGGAGTACAAGCGCGAAATCGTGTTCAACCGCACGCTGACCGAATTCCAGTACGCACTGTCAAATGGTCGCATCACGTACTATCTTCAGCCCCAGGTCGATATGGAAACCGGCGAGATTATTGGCGCCGAAGCACTCACCCGCTGGATTGACAAGAACGGCTCTCTCATTTCGCCCGCAACGTTTATCCCCGCACTCGAGGAAAGCGGCTTTGTAGTGACGCTCGACAAATATGTTTGGCAGGGCGTCGCCATGTGGCTCCGCGAGCGCCTCAATCGAGGACTTCGCGTGGTTCCGATTTCCCTCAATGTGTCGCGCGTAGACATTCTTGCCTGCGATGTCGCCGAGCATATGGGGTCGCTCGCCGCCCAGTACAACCTGCCGCCCGAACTCATGCACATCGAGATCACCGAGACCGCCTATACCGGAGAGTCCGAGGCCGTGGATAAGCTGACCGCGGATCTGCACACCCGTGGCTTCTCGACCTACATGGACGATTTTGGCACCGGCCAGTCCACGCTCGCGATGCTCAAGAACGTCAACGTCGACGTCATCAAGCTCGACCGCACCTTTGTGCCCACCGACCGCGATCAAGGCCGCAGCGCGCAGATCGTGTCATCGATGCTCGAGATGGCGCAGTCGCTCCATCTGCCCGTCGTGGTTGAAGGCGTCGAGACAAATGAGCAGGCAAACATGCTACGACAAATGGGCGCCCGCTACGCTCAGGGCTTCCTCTACTACCGTCCCATGCCGGCGAAGGATTTTGAGGCATTGCTCGATGGTGGCAATAACAACTGATACGCTCGCGCGCAAAACGCCACCGTCGAAGGGGACATTTGTCTCCATTAGTTAACTTATATCCCCAATTCAAACCGAATTGGGGATATGATACAAACCGTTGTTCCGCCCAAGGAGGTTATCCATCATGAACGAGTCATATCGCCTGGGCGAGCAATCGATTATTGCCTATCTTCAGCGACTTGCGAACGGCGTCTCGACCGCTGAACTCGATGTTGCCGCGCTGCCTGCTGAGCTACGCGCCGTTGGTGAGCAACTGCAAAAGACGCATGCCATCCTGCAACAAGAGCGCCAGCTGCTTGAGCGCAACGCCTATATCGATCCGCTCACCAACTTGGGCAACCGCAACGGATTCGACCGTCACGTCGAGCAACTCTGGCGCAAAGGCGATCCCTTCACCTGCGCCTATATTGACATCGACCATCTCAAGCATTGCAATGATAGGTTTGGCCACGCCGAAGGCAATCGCTATATTCTGGGCATCTGCCGCGCGCTCTCCGAAACCATGGAGCACGATGAGATGCTGCTCCGTATCGGTGGAGACGAGTTTGTGCTCATCTCGCTCTCCGCAAACGAGATTGAACTCGAGCAGCGCTTGGAGCAGGTACGTACCAGGCTGATCGAGGCGAGCTCAGGTGGCAAGGCGCCCATGATCGGCAGCTTTAGCTTTGGCTGCTCGCGCGTCGATCCACTTGCTGGCGACACGCGTCGCCAGATGACGATGGATGCCGATCGCAAGATGTATCGATATAAGCTTATGCATCGTGTGCAGCAACCGAAAGACGATGACGCGCCGCAACGCCCAATCGTCGATCAGCTTCCCTGCAACGACCGGGTGTTCCAAGCGATCTCCATGAGCTCCGAGACGCGCTATCCGTTTATCCTCAATCTCGATACGGGAGAATCGCAATGGTCGGTTAACGCCGTGCGCGATTTTGACCTGCCCTCCCAGCACCCTTTTAACTCACTCGACATGTGGCTCGCCCGCGTTCATCCCGAGGACCGCGACAACGTACGCGCCGAACTCGACATGGTGATAAACGGCACGTGGCACTTCCACTACATGCAGTATCGCGTAATGGATGCCACCGGAAAATACGTGCTTTGCGACTGCACGGGCTACCGCTTGGACGGCACCGATACCGAGCCCGGCATGTATGTGGGCATTATCATCAACCGAAGCTTGGCAGATACGACCGATTCCGTGACCGGCTTGGGCGATATTCACGCCCTGGTCAACGCCATTGGCGAAATGCGTCGCGTGGCGCGCAAGGCGGGGTTGATCGCCATTAAAATCGATGATATCGCTCAGGTCAATGCCCGTTTTGGCTTTGATGCGGGCGACCGTGTTTTGGCAGAATGTGCCGCCTGTCTGGTGGAATGCTCGCGCGGTAAGGGTCGTATGTTCCGCTCGACGGGGCCGATGTTCGTGGCGCTTTTCGACGACTTTGATCCCGAAGAAACCGATGCGATTGCAGAGGAAATCGAGCGGTTCCTGGGTTCGCCCGTGCTCTTTGGCCCATTTGAATATCAGCCGCCCATTCGCGTGGCCACGCTCCATCTGGACGGCGTCGACCGTCAGCCCGTTTCGATTTTGAACGAGCTCAAAGCGTTGCTCGGGAAAGCCGTGCAGGTGCCAGGTACCAAACTGGATTAGCACCGCGCCCACACCGCCTCCCCCATCGTGCGATAATCCTCTGCAGAAGTCACCGACAGCAGAGGGAGTTTGTGATGAAGGTTCTTTTGGTCAATGGCAGCCCCAAGGCAAACGGCAACACCGCCCGCGCACTCGCCGAGGTCGCCGAGCAACTCAATGCCGAAGGCATTGATACCGAGGTGTTTCAGCTGGGCACCAAGCCCATTCGCGACTGCATTGGCTGTGGTCAGTGCGGCAAGCTCGATTGCCGCTGCACCTTTGACGATGACGTGGTGAACGAGCTGATCGCTGCCGCCGAGCAGGCAGATGGCTTTGTCTTTGGCTCGCCCGTCTACTATGCGCACCCCAGCGGACGCATCCTTTCGGCCCTCGATCGCGCATTCTATGCCGGCAGCAAGGCCTTTGCGCACAAGCCGGGCGCTGCCGTCGCCGTCGCCCGTCGCGGCGGCACGTCGACCACCTTCGACGTGCTCAATAAGTACTTCACCATCAACCAGATGCCCGTGGTTGCTTCCACGTACTGGAACAACGTGTTTGGCGCCATGCCGGGCGAGGCCGCCCAGGACGCCGAGGGCCTGGCCACCATGCGCAACATCGGCAAGAACATGGCCTGGCTCCTGCATTGTATCGAGGCAGGACAGGCCGCCGGCATCGAAGCCCCCGAAGCCGATCGCGAGCGCACCAACTTCATCAGGTAGAACGGCGGAACAAATACATGAACGTGCAAATTTTTGGCACCAAAAAGTCTTTCGATACCAAGAAGGCTCAGCGTTATTTTAAGGAGCGCCGCATTAAGGTGCAGTTTATCGACCTTAAGGAAAAGGAGATGAGCAAGGGCGAGCTCACGAGCGTAATGCAGGCGGTCGGCGGCATCGACAAGCTGCTCAACCCCAAGGCTAAGGACGAGGAGACGCTCGCGCTCATCCAGCACCTCACCCCTAGCCAGCGCTTCGACAAGCTGCTCGAGAACCAGCAGGTCTTGGCCGAGCCCATCGTGCGCAACGGCAAAAAGGCCACCGTCGGTTATTGCCCCGATGTATGGGGAGCCTGGGAGTAGCCTGTGTTATTTGCCGGCGCGTGGGTATAAGAGCAGGCGTTTGGCATATGATTCAACTGTAAGCCATGTCTAACAAAGGAGGGCACATGCCCAACAAACCCGTGAAAATCATCATGCTTACCGGATACCTCGGTGCCGGCAAGACCACGCTGCTCAACCACATCCTCGCTAACGAC
>CAJMRR010000093.1 GCA_905215835.1 uncultured bacterium
ATGCACAACGGACCAACGTTTCGCAATACAGTAGCGCATTTTATGCACGATTTGGGGCTAATTCCGGTTAACGGTCGAGAATTTCTTTAGTTGGGCGAAGTATGTGGGGATATTTTGACTCTGTTACAAATATGTAAACAAAAAGGGTCCCGCACCTGCGAGACCCATTGCAAACGTATATACGCCGATGCTTAGTAGCCGACGATGCCCTGCGGGAAGAAGAACATGCACAGGACGACGCACACGGCAAAAACAACGGCCATAATTACCGTCAGGCGATCGAGGTTCTGCTCCATGACGCCCGTGGCAGAGCTGGAGTTATACAGCGAGCTAGCGATCATATCCGAAACGCCGGTGCCCTTACCGGAATGCATCAGGACGAGAATCGTCAGCGCCACGGCAGAGACAGCCCAAACGACAAACAGAAGAATCTGGAACGGACCCATAGATAAGCTCCTTAATAGAACAGTTCAAACTCCAGTACTGTACCACAATCCCCCGCTCTCCCCTACCTGCCACTCAAGGACGGGGTGGAAATGGCAGAAATACCAAAAAGGGGGTTGTCCGGTTGTGGACAACCCCCTTACTAGAAAACGGTATTTGTTTTCTCTTAGGCCTCGGTGGCGAGCACGCGGCCCGTCATCTCGGCGGAAGGCTCAATACCAGCCATGGTGAGCATGGTCGGAGCGATATCGGAAAGACGGCCGTCCTCGATACCGGTGAGCTGTGCCTTCTCATCAACGATGATGAACGGCACGCGGTTGGTGGTGTGAGCCGTAAACGGATGCTTGGAACCGTCGGAAGCAACGTCAAACATGTGATCGGCGTTGCCGTGGTCGGCGGTAATCAGTGCAAAGCCGCCCTTGGCGAGAATCGCCGGGACAACCTTGGACAGGGCATCGTCAACAGCCTCGACAGCCTTAACGGCAGCGTCGAAGACACCGGTGTGACCAACCATGTCGCAGTTCGCGAAGTTCACGATGTAGAAATCAGCGCGATCCTCGTTGATGGCGGCGACGAGCTTCTCGGTAACCTCGGGAGCGCTCATCTCGGGCTGCAGATCGTAGGTAGCAACCTTGGGGGAAGCGACGAGCACGCGCTCCTCGCCCTCCTTGGGCTCCTCGATGCCACCGTTGAGGAAGAACGTCACGTGGGCGTACTTCTCGGTCTCGGCAGTGTGCAGCTGCTTCAGGCCATTGGCGGCGATAACGTCGGCCAGGACGTTCTCGGGGAACGTCTTGGGGAAGGCGACCTCGACGTCAAACGTCGGATCGTACTCGGTCATCGTCACAAAGTGCGAAAGCTTGATCTGCTCGCGCTCAAAGCCGTCGAACTCCTTGTCCGTGAACACGCGGGTCATCTGACGAGCGCGGTCGGGACGGAAGTTGAAGAAGATGGCCGCGTCGCCCTCGTGAATGCCCTCGTTGTGGGCAGCGAAGGGCTCGACGAACTCGTCGCCGCGCGGGTCCTTCTCGTAGTAGGCCTTGATACCGGCAACGGGGTCGACATCGGCATCGGACGCGTTGACCATGACGTCGTAGGCGCGCTGGATGCGCTCCCAACGGTTGTCGCGGTCCATCGCCCAATAACGACCCGAGACGGTGGCAACGCGAGCGTCGCAACCGGTCTCCTCGGAAATCTTGGCCAGGAAGGCGCAGAACTCGCTCATGTAGCCAGCACCGGACTGCGGGTCGACGTCGCGGCCATCCATGAAGGCGTGGACACGAACGGTCTTGACGCCATGCTCGGCAGCCATCTTGACCAGAGCCTCAACGTGGTTCATATGAGAATGAACACCGCCAGGGCTCATAAGGCCCATGAGGTGGAGAGTCTTGCCGTCAGCCTTGACATCGTCCATAGCCTTGACAAAAACCTCGTTCTTGGCGATGGAGCCGTCCTTGATGGCATTGTTGATGCGCGAAAGCTCCTGGAACACGATGCGGCCGGCACCGATGTTGAGGTGACCCACCTCGGAGTTGCCCATCTGGCCGTCGGGAAGGCCCACGTCCTCGCCCGAAGCACCGAGCGTGGTGTGGGGGTACTTCTCGTACAGGCCATCAAGGAAGGGCGTCTTGGCAGCGGCGACGGCATTCTCGCCATCGGCCGGAGCAAGGCCGCAGCCATCCATGATAATCAGGAGTGCAGGAAGATGACGTTGTGCCATATGTCCTACTCGCCTGCCTTGACGACCATAGAGGCGAAGTCGGCAGCCTTGAGCGAAGCGCCGCCCACGAGGGCGCCGTCAACGTCGGGCTTGGCGACGAGCTCGGCGATGTTGCCGGGCTTGGCGGAACCGCCATACAGCACGCGGATGCCGTTGGCGAGCTCCTCGCCGAACATCTCTTTGAGGGTCTCACGGATAGCACCGCAGACCTCCTGAGCGTCCTCGGCGGTAGCGGTCTTGCCGGTGCCGATGGCCCAGATGGGCTCGTAGGCGACGACGACCTGCTTGGGGCAGGTGATCTCAAGACCAGCAAGGCCAGCCTTGACCTGGTTCACGACGTGCTCGACATAGGTGCCAGCCTCGCGGACCTCGAGGGACTCGCCGCAGCAGAAGACGGGAACAAGGCCGGCGGCAACGAGAGCCTTGGCCTTCTTGTTCTGGTCCTCGTCGGTCTCGTGGAAGTAGTCGCGACGCTCGGAGTGACCGATGATGCAGTAGGTGCAGCCAGCGGACTTGAGCATGTCGCAAGAGGACTCACCGGTGAAGGCACCCTTGGCCTCCCAGTACACGTTCTGTGCGCCGAGGGCGATGGGGGCAGCCTGAATGCGGTCATGAACCGTGGTGATGTCGATGGTCGGAGGGCAGACGAGCACCTCGACGCCAGCCGGAACCTCGGGCAGAGCCTGAGCCAGCTCGTCAGCGAGCTTGGCGGCCTCGGCGACGTCGTTGTTCATCTTCCAGTTACCAGCGATAAGAAGGGTGCGATTAGGCATCGAGAAGCGCCTCCACTCCGGGCAGGGCCTTACCCTCGACGAGCTCCATGGAAGCGCCACCACCGGTGGAGATCCAGCTCATCTTGTCGGCCAGGTTGAACTTGTTGACAGCTGCGACAGAGTCACCACCGCCGATGATCGAGGTGCAGTCAGCCTCGGCGAGAGCCTCGGCGATAGCCTGGGTGCCGTGAGCAAAGTTGTCAAACTCGAAGACGCCCATGGGGCCGTTCCAGAACACAGTCTTGGCGCCCTTGACAGCCTCGGCATAGAGCTCCTCGGTCTTGGGACCGATGTCCATACCCTCACGATCGTCGGGGATAGCGTCGGAAGCAACAACCTCGGGGACAGCGTCCTCGCCAAAGTGATCGGCAACACGGTTGTCGATGGGGAGCAGGATCTTGACACCCTTCTCCTCGGCCTTCTTGAGCATCTCGCCGGCGCGCTCGACCCAGTCCTCTTCCTTGAGGGACTGACCGACGGACAGGCCCTGAGCCAGGAAGAAGGTGTAGGCCATGCCGCCACCGATGATCAGGGTGTCAGCGGAGTCGATGAGGTGATCGAGAACGCCGATCTTGGAGGAAACCTTAGAACCGCCGACGATGGCGACGAAGGGGCGCTCGGGCTCGGCGAAGATGCCGGTCAGCGTGTCGACCTCCTTCTCGAGCAAGAAGCCGGCGACGGCAGGCAGGTAAGCGGCGGGGCCCACGACGGAACCCTGGGCGCGGTGAGCGGTGCCGAAGGCATCGAGAACGAAGACGTCACCATAGGAAGCGAGCTTCTTAGCGATCTCGGGATCGTTCTTCTTCTCACGCTTGTCAAAACGGACGTTCTCGAGAACGAGGACCTTACCCGGCTCGACGGCGGCGACAGCCTCAGCAGCCTTCTCGCCGTAGGTGTCAGCGACAAAGGCAACGTCGAGACCAGAGAGCTCAGCGAGCTTCTTGGCGACGGGCTCGAGGGACAGCTCGGGCTGGAAGCCGGTGCCCTCGGGACGGCCGAGGTGGCTCATGAGGATGACGCGAGCGTTGTGCTCAACGAGGTAGTTGATGGTGGGCAGGGCAGCCTTGATACGGGTGGTGTCGCCAACGACGCCATCCTTGATAGGCACGTTAAAGTCAACGCGGACGAGAACGCGCTTTCCGTCGACATCGATGTCGCGGACGGTCTTCTTGGTAAAGGCCATGTTTGCTTCTACCTTTCGTACGTGTCTGCCTCCCATTACGGCAGACGATTTCTTATAAAAAGGGCGCGACCCTAGGGTGTAAGCCCTATAAGGCCGCGCCCTTCTTTAGACGCTCAACGAGCTATTCGCTAAAAGCTAAATTAAGCAACGAACTTCTCGAAGTACTTGATGGTGCGGACCATCTGAGAGGTGTAGGAGTTCTCGTTGTCGTACCAAGAGGTGACCTGAACGAGGGTCTGGCCGTTGCCGAGGTCAGAGCACATGGTCTGAGTGGCGTCGAAGATGGAGCCGTGGGTCTCGCCGACGATGTCGCGGGAGACGATCTGGTCCTCGTTGTAGGCGAAGGTCTCGGGGATGGTCTCGGCGTAGGCCTTCATGGCAGCGTTGACCTCGTCGACGGTGACCTTCTTGTCAACGACGGCGTAGAGGTTGGTCAGCGAGCCGGTCGGCGTCGGGACGCGCTGGGCGGCACCGATGAGCTTGCCGTTGAGCTCGGGGAGAACCAGGCCGATGGCCTTGGCAGCGCCCGTGGTGTTCGGGACGATGTTCTCGGAGCAGGCGCGGGAGCGACGGAAGTTGCCCTTGCGCTGCGGGCCGTCGAGCGGCATCTGGTCGCCGGTGAAGGCGTGGATGGTGGTCATGATGCCGGACACGATGGGAGCGAAGTCGTTCAGACCCTTGGCCATCGGGGCGAGGCAGTTGGTGGTGCAGGAAGCAGCGGAGATGATGTTGTCCTCAGCGGTCAGCGTCTCATGGTTGACGTTGTACACGATGGTGGGCAGATCGCTGCCGGCCGGAGCGGAGATGACGACCTTCTTGGCGCCAGCGTTGATGTGGGCCTGAGCCTTAGCCTTGCTGGTGTAGAAGCCGGTGCACTCGAGAACGACGTCGACGTCAAGGTCGCCCCAAGGCAGGTTGTTAGCGTCGGCCTCCTTGTAGATCTTGATCTCCTTGCCGTCAACGGTGATGGAATCCTCGCCAGCAACGACCTCGTGATCGCGAGCGTAGTTGCCCTGCGTGGAGTCGTACTTCAGCAGGTAAGCGAGCATATCGGGAGAGGTGAGGTCGTTGATAGCGACGATCTCGGAGCCCTCATGACCGAACATCTGACGGAAAGCCAGACGACCGATGCGACCGAAGCCGTTAATAGCAACCTTTACTGCCATTGTGTCTCCTTTCGTAAGGCCCCCGCGAGCTACAGCGCCCGCCGTTGAGGCCCACAAACTAACCACTCGCCTAATATACCTTTTTTTTGACTTGAATTTCACGAGAATGCTCGAAATTGAAAATCAAATTTACGTTAAAACGTTTTAAATACTAAAATAGCAGCTAAATCCATATATAAGTCGTTACTTCAAACTACCTGTTTGCTTCAATGAGCTTTTCAAGCCGTAAAACACGATGGTAGAGGGCTGACTTCGACAAGGGAGGGTCAGCCATCTCCCCCAAATCACGCAGCGACAGATCGGGATAGCGCTCGCGCAGGTCGCAAAAGACCGCCAAGGCATCCGGAAGCGCATCACGAAGGCCACGCTGCTCGAGCTCATCGATAAGCGCAAGCTGATGTTGGGCGGCACCGGCGCTTCTGGTCTGGTTGGCGAGCTCGGCGTTCACGCGACGGTTCACATCGTTCTTAACCAACTTGACCGCGCGCGCCTCCTCAATCTCGGCAACGCTGCGCTTGGCGCCAATCAGCTTTAATAGATGCTCGATTTCCTCGGCGCTCTTAATGTACACGGCATATGACCCCCGCCGTGCATTAACACGAGCATGGACCCCAATCTGCTCCAACAGATCGCAAAGCCCCTTGGCATATTGCTCGCCCTGCACAGCAATCTCCAAATGAAAATCGCCGCGTGGATCGGCCACGAAGCCGCCCGCGATGAGCGCGCCGCGGATATAGGCAAGTCTACAGCAAGGACGGGCAACGATATGTCGGGGTACGCCGGCGACAAGTCCTCCCCTACGTTCGAGGATACCCAGCAGAACCAAGGCCTTATCCAGGTCTGGCTGATCAGGCAAGGTGATGAGGTAGTTTCGAACCTTATGCAATACAGATTTACGGACGGTGAACTCCGTTTTGAGCTTAAGGATACGATGCGTCAGCGTGATCATCGTGCGCGCGACGGCTCCCGTCTCAGTCGCAACCGTCAAACGATACCGCCCAGAGCCGGTAAGCGAGAGCGTACCGCTCACGCGCGTGAGGGCGGCAAGCGTCGACAAGTCGCAGTATTCACATTCGGGTTCGCAGCGCGCAAGCTCGTCGCGCACCTCAGCGGTAAACGACATGCAGGCCTATGCCTTCGTGTTGGCGCGCGACAGGTCGCGGTGGGAGATGCTCACATGATACTGAGCGCCTTCCAGGTAACGGGCCGTGGCCTCGGCAATGGCAACGCTGCGGTGCTGGCCGCCCGTACAGCCGATGGCGATAGAAAGCTGCGGCTTACCCTCCGCGATATAACCGGGCATGACCGTATCGAGCAGCTGTGTCCAAGCCTTCCAAAACTCCTGCGTCTTGGGATGGTCCAGAACAAAATCGGAGACCTTTTTATCGAGACCGGTCATCGTGCGCATCTCGGGATCGTAGAACGGATTGGGCAGGAAGCGGACGTCGATCATAATATCCGCCTCGACGGGCATGCCGTGCTTAAAGCCAAACGAGAACACGTGGACATCCATAAGCTGCTGGTCGGACAGCTCGGAAAATGCCATACGCAGCTTGTTGCGCAGCGCAGAGGTGCGCAGACGGCTCGTGTCGATAATCATATCGGCTCGGTCGCGCACGCCCTGCAGCTGAAGGCGCTCGCGCTGAATGGCATCGGCCGTAGTCTCCCCCGGCTTGGCAATGGGATGACGGCGGCGATTTTCGCTGTAGCGACGAATCAGCACCTCGTCAGAAGCCTCCAGGAACACGATGTCGCAGCTCATCTCGCGCTCTTCGAGAGCGGCGACCGCATCGAGCAACTCGTCAAACAGTCCCTGGCTACGCAAATCGCAGGTGACGGCGAGATGCCTGCCCACGCCCGTATTGATGCCGACGAGCTCGGCAAGCTGGGCGATGAGACGCGGAGGCAGGTTATCGATGCAAAAATAGCCCATGTCCTCGAACACGTGCATGGCCTGTGTGCGGCCCGATCCGGACATTCCGGTGATGATGACGATATCGGGGATGCGCTCCGAGCGCTCCGCCGCATCCATGGCATCTCCCTTTTGCATGTGCTGCCTCCCGAAAACAAGCGCGGGACCCAGCAACCCGGATCCCGCGCGGTCAATTGCCTATATTGAGTATACCGCCCCGAGCGGATACGAGGCCTGTCTTACGCCTCAAGCGCAGCCTTGAACCAACTCGTAATACTCGTGGGGTGCGTGATGGCGGTGCCGACGACAACGGCCCAGGCGCCAGCATCGATCGCGGCGCGAGCCTCCTCGGGCGTGTGCACGCGGCCCTCGCAGATGATGGGAAGACCGGGGAATTCCTCGGTCGCCTGACGCAGGAGCGGCAGATCGGGGCCATCGGCCATGGTGCAGTCGATGGCAGCGACACCGTGAGAAAGCGTGGTAGATACAAGGTCGAAGCCCATATCAACCGCACGGCGAATGTCCTCGATGGTGGCACAATCCGCCATCAGGAGCACACCCTCCTCGTGCAGCGGGCGGAAGGTATCCTCGACCGACTTGCCGTCGGGACGCGGACGATCGGTGGCGTCGATCGCCACGATATCGGCACCCGCAGCAACGCAGGCGCGAGCGTGACGCAGCGTCGGCGTGATGTAAACGCCCTCGTGCCCATCCTTCCACAGGCCGATAACAGGAACCTCACAGCGACCCTTAATGGCGGCAATGTCGGCAAGGCCCTGGCAGCGAATGGCGG
>CAJMRR010000094.1 GCA_905215835.1 uncultured bacterium
GGCTACCGTGGTGGTCGCGGCGGCAACCAGGCCGGCTCCCGCGGCGGCCGTGCCGGCGGTCGCGATAATCGTGGCAGCTATGGCAATAGTCGTGGCGGCAAGCGTGGTAGCAGCTCCCGTCGTCCCGGTGACGGCGGCGGCAAGCGCAAATAACACACGCATCGCCCGCTAGAGCGAGGTGAACCAAGGGCCCCGAGCAACTACGCTCGGGGCCCTTTTTGTTTGCCGTATCCGATCGCTAGTTCAAATGTGATTTCCTCGGGAATGCATCTAGAGGATGCCGTGGGCCTGTTTCCTACCATGCGGCAATGGGTCCCATGGGGTGCGCCGTGCATTTTTTGGAGTATTCTGCAGTTCGAGTTGTCTGCATATGATTTGACGTCGCCAACGGTGGCTTTCGGATATCCCTAGCGAGCGTTCTGAGTCAGATTTCGTCGTTTTCCGGAGCAGGGGCGCGTCATTCTCGCCATGTCGGAACCCAAAATGACGCAGCGCCCTAAAGGTTTGCCCGCTCGGGGTATTGCTGGCGCGGTCACGTTGCAGAATACTCCGTTTTTTGCACGGGCCAGGATGGGGTAGCTTAGGAGAACACGGCGGTATCCCGTAAATATATACAATCTGTACCGTAATTTATACAAAACGAAGAGGCAGACAGCGTAGGGTGGGTGCATTGGGGTGCTTGGTGCATCAAAACGGGGACCCCACGTGCCGTATACTCTGGCTGGATGTGAAAGCGGCTTGACGCGTTGCCAGGCGTAGGGGAGGGTGCCTCGATGAGCGTATTCGAAATTGTGTTTAGTCCGACGGGTGGAACGCAGAAGGTGTCTGGCCTTGTGGCCGGGGCACTGGACAAGAATACCGTTACCGTCGATCTGACCGTTAGCGGGCTAGATTTCAGCGCTGTCTCGATGACCGAGGACGACGTGGCCGTAATCTCTGTGCCGGCGTATGCCGGTAGAATCCCGGCTGTGGTGGCTGACCGGTTGGGCATGGTGCGCGGCAACGGGGCTCGGGCTGTTTTGGTTTGCGTATACGGAAACCGCGCGTTTGAGGACACGCTCGTAGAGCTGGAGGACGTTGCGAAGCATGCGGGATTCCGGGTGATCGCGGCAGTTGCAGCCATTGCAGAACATTCCATTGCACGACAGTTTGCTGCCGGTCGTCCGGATGCGCAGGATACGGCGCAGCTCGCAGAGTTTGCGCAGCAAATTCAGCAAAAGCTGTTGGCTGAGGATGCGTCCGAGCCCTCTATCCCCGGCAATCGTCCTTATAAACAAGCTGGAGGTCACCGCATGGCACCCGAGGCAACAGAGGATTGCGTCTCCTGCGGTGCATGCGCCGCGGCGTGCCCCGTTTGTGCTATCGACAAGGGTGACCCCAAACGAGCAGCTGGCGAGGCGTGCATCTCCTGCATGCGCTGCATTGCCGTATGTCCGCGAGGCGCTCGCAAGCTTGATCCCAACAAGCTATCCGCTGTTTCCCAGATGCTGAGCAAGGTTTGCGTCGTGCGGAAGGAATGCGAGCTCTTCATCTAGCGCATACGAAATTGGCGCAATGGGGCCAGGTTAATCTGCACCGACCTGGTGCAAACAAACCTGTCCACAATGCACCAGAGTGAGGAGTGCCCCTGGGTGCCGGCGGGAAAGGAACGTCCCTAAGTGCCGCCTAAATACCGTTTATCGGAGAAAAAATACCGTTCGCCGGTCATAATGATTGTTCCGGCTTTGGGCTTGTCTACAATAACCCCCGTAAAAAGAAATGCGGAAGGTTACCGAGTCCCCTCGGACGTGGGCCTAACCAAAGTCTTTGAACGGGTGTGTCTCTATGGATGCATTCGGTTGATTTTGGTTGGGCTATATTTATGAAGGGACATGCCACCATGGGTTTCTTTTCTCGCCTTATGGGTGGCTCGGACAAGCAGGCGACTGCGACTTCCGAGTTCGAGATTCTCGCCCCTGTTTCCGGCGAGCTTGTTAATCTAGAAAATACCAATGACCCCGCTTTTAGCAGTCGTGCAGCGGGCGATGGCGTTGCCGTGGTTCCCCAAGAGGGAACGGTGTGCGCTCCTGTTTCCGGTACCGTTGCGGCGCTGTTTCCGACTGAGCACGCGCTGGGCATCATGTCCGACGACAGCTCTGCTCAGGTGATGCTGCACATCGGAATCGACACTGTTAAGCTTGAGGGCAAGGGCTTCCATGCGCTTGTTGCCCAGGGTGACCATGTCGACGCGGGCCAGCCCCTCGTCGAGGTCGATTTCGACGCGGTTCGCGCTGCCGGCTTCGATCCCACGGTCTTCGTTATCGTGTGCGAGCGTTCGGAGAACTCGACTCTTCGTGAGCATGCTTCCGGCCCTGTTGCTGTTAAAGAGCCTGTCGTCTGGCTTTCCGAGTAAATTCTTATGGTGGGTACCGTGGTTATCAAGCGAGTTTTTAACAACAACGTCGCAATGGTCACTTCGGACGATGGCTCCGAGCTCATCGTCATCGGTCGAGGCCTCTGCTTTGGCCGTCATGCCGGCGATGCCATCGACGAGGCGTCAGTCGAAAAGACCTACGCGTTGCAGGAGGGAACTTCTCAGGATTCGCGTACGATTGACCGCTTGGCACATCTTTTGGAGTCCATCCCCACCGTCAACCTCGTGATTTCCGAGGACATCGTTCAGATGCTTCGTCGAGAGCTCAATGTTGATATCAACGACAAGATTCTCATTGCTCTCGCAGACCATATCAGCCTTGCTTTGGAGCGCGAGCGCAAGGGCGTCTCCTGTGAGAATCCGTTGCTGCTCGAGATCCAGCAGTTCTATCGCAAGGAGTATGCACTTGCGGGCCGTGCGCTGCAGATTATCAAGGAGTATATGGGCATTCAGATGAGCGAAGAAGAGCAGGGTTTCATTACGCTGCATATCGTCAACGCCACCATGCCGCAACGCTCCGATCGTTTGATTGTTTCGGTCCAGCTTGTTCGCGACGTGCTCGCGATTGTTTCCAAGCGCTATGCTACGACCCTCGATGACACCTCGCTGCCTTACGAACGTTTCGTTCGTCACCTGCAGTTTTTCGCACAGCGAGCGCTCGATCCTACGGCAGGGCAAATCAACGGAGACGCGCTGTTCCGAATCGATGAAACGGCGTATCCGTGCGCATTCTCGTGCGCGGACGCCATAGCCGCCCACTTGTCGTCTACCTATAACGTTGTCGTTACCGATGCTGAGAAGAGTTATCTCGCATATCACATTGTTAACCTGCTTGGAGAACCTGGTCTCTAGGCATAACGTGCCCACACATCGATTGATATAAGGCAAGGCTCGCGGTCTTGTCCAGGGCACATCTGTCTTAATTTGCGGAAAAGGAAGGGGAGTACCGCTATGACCGCAAAAAAGAAGTTCAATTTCAAAGCGCCGTTGGAGGTGTTCGCGAAGTCGATCGTTCAGCCGATGATGTATCTCTCGGTTGCCGGCATCCTGCTCATCGTGGGCATCATTCTGACCAACAAGACCATCTGCGCCATGATCCCTGTGCTGGGCTTCGGTCCGTTCCAGCTCGTGGGCGCCGTTGTCTATCAGTCGCTGATGTTTATCATCAACAACCTCTCGATTCTGTTCTGCGTGGGCATCGCCGGCGCCATGGCAAAGAAGAACAAGGGCCATGCTTCGCTGATTGCCCTGATGTCGTTCTTCCTGTTCCTGCAGGCTAACAACATCGTGCTCAACGCCACCGGCTCTCTTGCCGATGCGAGCGGCATGCTCGGTCTTACCGGAACCGGCCAGGCCACCGTTATGGGCATTCAGGTGCTCGATACCGGCGTGTTCGGCGGCATCATCCTTGGTTGCATCACCGGTGCCGTGTTCAACAAGTACTCGAACAAGCAGTTCCCCATTGCCCTTTCGATGTTCTCGGGCGTCCGCTTCCCGTTCCTGATTATGATCATCATTTCCTGGATCATGGGCGCTGGCTTCTGCATCGTTTGGCCTCCGGTTCAGGGTGCCATCTCCTCCGTTGCCGGCATCATTAAGGAGTCGGGCAACATCGGTCTGTTTATCTACGGCATGCTCAACAAGCTGCTCGTTCCCACCGGTCTGCACCACCTCATCTACACCCCGTTCCAGTTCTCCGATGTGGGTGGCACCCTGACGCTGGGTGATCAGGTTATTGCCGGCGCCTATCCCATCCGTGTTGCCGAGATGGCAATGACGGGTCAGCCCTTCTCCGATAGTACGTATTTCAACAGCTACACCTTCAACAACCTGTGGCCCTACATCGGTATCGGTCTCGCCTTTATCGTCACCGCTTACAAGGGGAACAAGGATAAGACCAAGGCCGTTATTATCCCGCTGATCATCACCGCCGTGCTCTCCTGCGTGACCGAGCCCATGGACTTCCTCTTTGTCTTTGCCGCTCCCGTGCTCTTTGTCGTTCACTCGGTTCTTTCCGGCATCTTCCTGGTCCTGCTCAAGGTCCTCTCCGTGCCCGCTTCGACTGCAGGCGGCATCATCAACATCGTGGTTTCCAACCTGGTCCTCGGTGTCGATAAGACCAACTGGCCGGTTATGCTGGTGCTTGGAGTCGTCAACGCCGCTCTGTACTTCTTCCTCTTCACCTTCCTTATCAAGAAGCTCAACCTCCACACGCCTGGTCGCGAGGAAGAGTCCGAGCTTGCCGAGTCCGTTGCCGAGGGCGAGGCCGCCGCGTCTGTCGCGGTGAAGCAGGGCGCTGTTGCCGCGGCTCCCGCAGAGGGCGTCGATGCAGGTATTGCCGACCTGGTCGCAGGTCTTGGTGGCAAGGACAACATCGAGGAGCTCGAGAACTGCTTTACGCGTCTCCGCGTGAACGTTAAGAACCCGGACCTCATCAATGAGGACCTCATCAACCACGTGCCCAACAGCGGCATCAACCGCAACGGCAATAATATCCAGATCATCTTTGGCATGAAGGTCGCCGAGATGCGCGACAAGGTCGAAAACGCAATTGAGAAGGAGCAGTAAACAATGATCATTACTCTGTGTGGTGGCGGATCCACCTTTACCCCCGGCATCGTCAAGTCCATCGCCCTGCGCAAGGACGAGCTCGACGTTGACGAGATTCGTCTGTACGACATCAACGAGGAGCGCCAGCGCAAGATCGGCGTGCTCGTGGACTGGATTTTGCACGAGGACCTCGGCCTGGACATCAAGCTCACGGTGACCACCGACAAAAAGACGGCTTTTACCGACGCGAGCTTCGTGTTTGCCCAGATGCGCGTGGGCGGCTACGCCATGCGCGAGCAGGACGAGAAGATTCCGCTGCGTCACGGCTGCGTGGGTCAGGAGACTTGCGGTTGCGGCGGCCTTGCCTACGGCATGCGCACCATCTTCCCCATGGTCGAGCTGATCGATGACGTTGAGAAGTACGCCAAGAAGGACTACTGGATTCTCAACTACTCCAACCCTGCCGCTATCGTCTCCGAGGGCTGCCGCGTGCTGCGTCCCAACGCTCGTATCATCAACATCTGCGACATGCCGATCGCGATCATCGACGTGGTTTGCGCCGCGCTCGATATCGACAAGAAGGATGTCGAGTACGATTACTTTGGCCTCAACCACTTTGGTTGGTTCACCTCGATCCGCCACAAGGGCGAGGAGGTGCTCCCGCAGCTGCGCGAGTACATCAAGGAGCATGAGATTCTGCTGCCCGACTCTTACCTCAAGGGCATGGGCTCGCTCATGGCAAAGAAGCCCGAGGAGGCCGTCGACGAGCACCCCGAGCAGAACCGCCACACCAAGGGCAGCTGGTACTACGTCTGGAAGGGCGAGTACGAGATCATGGAGTGCTTCCCGGAGTACCTGCCCAACACGTATCTGAACTACTACCTGCAGCAGAAGGAGTTCGTCGAGCACTCCAACCCCGAGCGCACCCGTGCTAACGAGGTTGAGGAGACGCGTGAGAAGAACCTCTTTGATGGTATCGACCATTACGAGAAGACGGGCGAGATCGACGAGAGCACGTTCTATGCGGGCAGCCACGGCGACTGGATTGCCGATCTGGCTATCGCTCTGAAGAACGACACCAAGCAGCGCTTCCTGGTCATTTGCGAGAACAAGGGCGCCATCCCCAACATGCCCTACGACGCTATGGTCGAGCTGCCTGCCTACATTGGCAAGAACGGCCCCGAGGTCATCAGCCGCGACAACATTCCGCTGTTCCAGCAGGGCCTCATGATGCAGCAGCTGAATTCCGAGAAGCTCGTGGTCGAGGCTACGATCGAGGGTTCGTACGAGAAGGCGCTCAAGGCCTTTACGCTGAACAAGACCGTGCCGTCGATGAAGGTCGCCAAGGAGGTTCTCGACGACATGATCGAGGCCAACAAGGGTTACTGGCCCGAGCTTAAGTAAAAGCAACAGGGTCGCTGACCGCATACCATGAGCAATGCCCCGTCCACGTGATTGCGTGGGCGGGGCATTGTCATTTGGTAACGCGTTTTATCAAATATGGCATTTATCTGCGGTAATGTTCTATTTCACCGCTGAGGGTGACATTTCATGCCGCCTGCCGAACTGCGTGAAGACCTAACAACTTTTTAGGTCAGTGTTGTGCGTGTAGCAACTTCGCCCGGCCTCGCCTCCGGGCTGCCATGTGAGAGGGGATCTTATGGCTCGACTGCATGTAATGGAACGCAGCCACGCTCAGGCCGTCATGGACGACCTACACGATGCGCTCGGACGTCGTCTGGCGGTGAGCTCGCTCGCCCCGTGTCCCGTGGAGTTTACGGCAGCGCTCGTCAACCTGTGCTCCACCCAGAGCTGCGGCAAGTGCACGCCCTGCCGCGTGGGCCTAAGCGCGCTGAGCGACCTGCTCGCCGATGTGCTCGAAGGGCGCGCCGATGAGTCCACACTCAACCTGATTGAGCGCACGGCCCGCACCATCTACCTTTCGAGCGATTGCGCCATCGGCTACGAGGCCGGCGCCATGGCGCTCACGGCCATTCGCGGCTTCCGCGACGATTTTGAGCATCACATTCGCGAGCACTCCTGCGGCTTTGACCGCGAGGCTCGCGTCCCGTGTGTCTCGGGCTGCCCGGCGCACGTCGACATTCCCGGTTACATCTCGCTCGTCGAGGCAGGCCGTTATGCCGACGCCGTCAAGGTCATCCGCAAGAACAACCCGCTACCGCTCGTCTGCGGCCTGGTGTGCGAGCATCCCTGCGAGATGCACTGCCGTCGCGGCATGGTCGATGATCCCATGAACATCCTCGCCCTCAAGCGTTTTGCCGTTGAGCACAGTGACCTCAACGACCACAAGCCGCATGTAGTGGACGACACCGGTAAGCGCGTCGCCGTGATCGGCGGCGGCCCGGCCGGCCTTTCCTGTGCCTACTACCTGGCCGTGATGGGCCACAAGGTGACCATTTTTGAGCAGCGCCACCACTTGGGCGGCATGCTGCGCTACGGCATCCCCAGCTATCGTCTGCCGCGCGAGCGTCTTCAGGCCGAGATCGACTGGATCTTGAGCGCCGGCATCGACGTGGAGCTCGACCACTCCGTGAACGGTGAGGAGCTCGCCCGTCTGCGCGACGAGTCCGATGCCGTCTACCTGGCCATCGGTGCCCACAGCGACAAGAAGCTCGGCCTTCCGGGCGAAGAGGCGCCCGGCGTGGAATCGGCCGTCAAGATGCTGCGCGCCATCGGTGGCGACGAGCTGCCCGACCTGAGTGGCCAGCGCGTGTGCGTCATCGGCGGCGGCAACGTGGCCATGGACGTGGCACGCTCTGCCGTGCGCTGCGGTGCCGAAAAGGTGAGCATCGTC
>CAJMRR010000095.1 GCA_905215835.1 uncultured bacterium
CGAGCCGACCTCGGCACTCGACCCTGTGTCGACGCTGGTGGTGGAGCAGCTGGCCTGTGAGCTCAAAGAGACCTGCACGCTCGTGGTCGTTACGCACAATATGCAGCAGGCGGCGCGTATCTCCGATTCGGTCGCATTCTTTTTGCTGGGTGAGCTGGTGGAGCACGCGCCCACCGCGCAACTCTTCAAGAATCCGACCGATCCGCGCACGGCGGATTATTTGACGGGGCGTTTTGGCTGATACCATCTAGTAAAGGTACCTTTAGGGTTAAGATGCGGTCATGCCGGCCGCAAAGGGGTTCAACATGATCTATTACGTCGAGGACGATGACAACATCAGGGATTTGACGGTCTATGCGCTGCGCAAGCAGGGGATTGAGGCCGAAGGCTTTTCGTGCGACGGTGAGTTTAAGGCTGCCGTGGCGCGACGGGTACCCGATGCCGTCCTGCTCGACATCATGCTGCCCGATACCGATGGCTTGGCGATTATGCGTCGACTGCGTGCCGATCGCCTGACGGCGACGGTGCCCATCATGATGCTTACCGCCAAGGATACCGAGCTCGACAAGGTGATGGCGCTCGATGGCGGTGCCGACGATTACCTGACTAAGCCGTTTTCGCTCATGGAGCTTGCGAGCCGCTGCCGCGCACTGCTGCGTCGCGGCGGCATGGTCAAGCAGGCGAGCGATGTGCTCAGCGTGGGCGACATCGTGCTCTCGCCCAGCCATCGCGAGGTGACCGTTGCCGGCGAGCCGCTTAAGCTCACCCTGCGCGAGTTCGACCTGCTCGAGTACCTCATGCGCAAGCCCGGCGTGGTTTTTACCCGCGAGTCGTTGCTGCAGAGCGTGTGGGGCTGGGACTTCGACGGCGGTTCGCGCACCGTTGACGTGCACGTGCAGACGCTTCGCCAAAAACTGGGCGAGCATGCCAGCGCCATCGAGACCGTGCGCGGCGTGGGCTACCGCTTGGCCGAGCCTTCTGCCGGCGATGGTGCCAAAGGCGACGACACCGCGGCCACCGCATCGGAGGAGTAACCCGTGGTCTTCGCCCCCCAGGGAAAACATACGCTGTCGCACCGCGTTTTTGTGACGATCTTTGTCTGCGCCATGGCGGTTATCGTGGCGTTTACGGTGCTGGGTGCGTTCTTTGTGCAAAACACCTTGGCGGATGCCACGAGTGCCAATCTGGCGCAGGAAACCGAGCTCATTGCTGCCGCTCTCGACGAACAGCAGGAGCCCATCCCGTTCTTGCGTAGTCTCGATCGCGAGGACTTGCGCATCACGCTGATTAACAAGGATGGATCGGTTGCCTACGACAACGAGGCGTCGCCTTCCACACTGCCCAACCATGGCGATCGCCCCGAGGTCATCGAGGCCTTTGAGAGTGGTTTGGGTTCCGCGGAGCGCGCAAGCTCTACGCTCGACGAGATTATGCTGTATCGCGCCGTCGCCCTTGATAACGGCCAGGTTGTCCGCTTGGCGCAGGCCCAGCCTGGCGTTGCGGCGATTTTGCTGTCGATGGTGGCGCCGATGCTGCTTATCGCAGCAGCGGGTGCGGTACTCTCGTTTTTTATGGCGCGCCGCGAGTCCCGTGCCATCATCGCGCCGTTGCAAGAGGTGGATTTGGACCACCCACGCCGTAGCTATGAGCACGCCTATGCCGAGATGGTCCCCATGCTTGAGCGTATCGAGTCGCAGCGCCAGGAACTCAAGCGCCAAATGGCGGTGCTAGCGGACAACGACCGTATGCGCCGCGAGTTCACGGCGAATATCACCCATGAGCTCAAGACGCCGCTTACGGCGATTTCGGGCTATGCCGAGCTCATCGCAAACGGCATGGTCGAGGGCGAGGGCGACCTGCGCAACTTTGGCGGTCGCATCTATCGTGAGGCGGGCCGCTTGGCAGCGCTTGTCAACGATATCCTTACGCTGTCTAACTTGGACGAGGCCGAGCGTGCAGCTGAGGGCGAGGCGGTGCCCATTGGGTCCACGGAGCCTATTGAGCTCTCGCGTGCCATCTACGCGGTCGAGCAGCGTCTTGAACAGGTCGCCCGTCAGGCGAATGTGACGATAAGTCATGAGACCAAGCCTGTGGTCATCGAGGGCGTGTCGCGCTTGATTGACGAGCTCATCTATAATCTGGCAAGCAACGCCATCCGCTACAATCGACCCGGCGGTACGGTTACGCTGCAGTGCGGCACCAACGACGAAGGCCATCCGTTCCTTGCGGTCGCCGACACGGGAATCGGTATCGCGCCTGAAGAACAGGGCAAGGTATTTGAGCGGTTCTATCGCGTGGACAAGAGTAGGTCCAAGGCACGCGGCGGAACCGGTCTGGGGCTTGCCATTGTCAAGCATGCGGCCCTGTATCATCACGCCACGCTCGATCTGTCGAGCGAGTTGGGCGTGGGAACCACCATTACGGTGACGTTTCCCATACAGCAGGACGAGCCATTCGCATAGCGATACAACATAGATATTGATGTAGACGCCGCATTTGACTTTCGGGTGCGGCGTTGTTGTGCAATTTTACGATTGCTTCCGACATTTTTACAGGAGAGCCTGTTTCTTATGTATAGAGTTTGGTCTCGGTAAAAAGATGCGATAACATACGGACAGTTTTGTCAATCCGAACTGGGGAAATGAAAGGCAAGCTGCATGACCCTTCTCGAACTGTTCCAGCTGCTGAAGAAGCACCTTCAGCTGGTCATCACCCTTCCGGTGGTCTGCGCGATCGCCATGGGCATCGTGTCCTTCGTTGCGATGGACAACACCTATACCGCGACGACGAGCATGTACATTCTCGCCAAGACCGACGATAGCGGTCAGATGAGCTACAACGATCTCTCGGCGAGCCAGATGCTTTCCAACGATATCGCCACGCTGCTGGATAGCGATAGCGTTAAGAGCGGTGCTGCCAATGAGCTGGGCCTTGCTGACCTGGATGACTACAAGGTGTCTGTTTCCTCCGAGACCACCACGCGTGTCATTACGCTTTCGGTTACCGGCACCGATGCCAAGGAGACGGCTAAGGTCGCAAAAGCCATGGCCAGCTCGGTGAGTACGGTCGCTCAGAACGTCGGCGCTGCCCAGAGCATCAACGTTATCGACGAGGCTAAGACTCCCGAAGTCCCCAGCGGCCCCAAGCGCACGCTGTACGTTGCTGTCGCGTTCCTCGCCGGTATCTTTATCGCAGTTGCCTATGTCGTTTTGGCAGACATGCTCAATACCCGCATCCGCGGTGCCGAAGAGGCAGAAGAGCTCCTGGGCATTCCCGTTGTTGGCCGAATTCCGGCTATGAAAGGTGGTAAATAGGCATGGCTAAGGCAAAGAACACCGATAAGCTCGTTGTACAGAATGCCGCCAAGACCCTTCTGGCCAACATCCGCTTTGCGAGCGTGGACGACCCTATTCGCACCATCACCGTTACCTCCTCGATTCCCAACGAGGGCAAGTCTACGGTTTCCATTAACCTTGCTCAGGCAATCGCCACGAGCGGCAAGTCCGTGCTCCTGGTCGAGGCCGATATGCGCCGCAGGTCTCTTTCCGATATGCTCGGCGTTCGTTCGCGCGGCGGACTCTATGCGGTCCTTTCCGAGCAGATCTCCATCGACCAGGCAATTGTCGAGACGGGTCAGAAGAACTTCTACTTCCTCGATGCCGAGCCGCACATTCCCAATCCTGCCGACATCATCGTTTCTCACCGCTTTGCCAAACTGGTCAAGGCGCTGTCTGCCAAGTTCCAGTACGTCATCTTCGATGCTCCTCCGGTCGGCACCTTCATCGATGCTGCCGAGATTGCCAGCCTGACCGACGGTACGCTGTTCGTGGTGCGCGAGGACTTCACCAAGCGCGAGGAGGCACTCAACGCTATCGGCCAGCTTAAGAAGTCCGAGAAGGTTAAGCTCATCGGTACCGTCATGAACTACTGCGAGACCGAGACCAGCGAGTACTACTACTCCTACTACACCAAGGACGGTAAGAAGGTTAAGAAGGGCTCCGACGATCAGGGGACTTCCAAAAAGGGCATCTTCACCAACCGAGCAAACGTTTAGTTGATTAAGGCTGACCTATGCGTGACATTCATTGCCATATCTTGCCGGGTGTAGACGACGGCGCCGCCGATCTCGATGAGAGCTTGGCGATGCTCGAGGCTGCCAAGCGGGCTGGTGTAACCAGGATCGTTTGCACTCCTCACTGCCGTGATCCCTATTTTGATTACGACAAGATGTGGGATGCCTTTGAGCTGCTGCGTGATAACGCTGACGGTTTTCCGCTCCAGATGGGCTTCGAGGTCAACCATCGAAAGCTCGTTGAACTTGGTATCGATGCCGCGGAGCACTTGCATTTCGATGGAACCAACGAGTTTCTGCTCGAGCTTTCGACACATGCCGATGCGTATGCGTTTAGAGAGTACGAGAACACGATTTACGATTTGCAGTGCCGTGGCTACCAGGTGATCATCGCTCATCCTGAGCGCTATCGTGCGGTTCAAAAGGATGTAAGCGTGGCGGAGCGCCTGGTCGATATGGGCTGCAAGCTGCAGGCTTCGGCGGACTTTATTGCCGGCGGTCGCTTTGGTCGCGAGAAAAAGCCGGCACAGCGCCTGTTCGATCAGAACCTGTACAGCTTCATCGCGAGCGATGCCCATAACGTGGGTCATTACGACTGCCTGGCGAAGGCTCGCGCGAAGTTTAGCGTACGCGGAGCTCATTTTCGCTAAAATCTGTCCCTAACGTTCGCATTGAATGAAGGGGCAGCCATGGATATTCAACTTAAGACGGGATGCTTTGATGACGCGGCGTTGGTGCGCCGCGTCGTTTTTATGGACGAGCAGGGCTACGAGAATGAGTTCGACGCTATCGACGAGGATCCGAACTGCATTCATGTGACGCTCTATGTAGACGGCGAGCTTGCCGGTTGCTCGCGCGTGTTTTCCGAAGAGCTTGAGCGCGTGGCTGACGCAGAGGCCCCGGTGTTGCTGGCATGCGACATGGACGAAGGCGTTGCGGCGGGGGAGACCTACATTATGGGGCGCGTCGCCGTGCTGTCCACCATGCGCCGTCGCGGTCTGGCAAGCAAGATTATCGAAGCCAGCGAAGCTGCTGCACGCGATGCCGGCGCCAAGCTCATAAAGTTGCATGCACAGGAGTACGTGCTGCCGCTCTACGTCAAGGCGGGCTACACGCAGATCGCGCCGGTGGACTACGAAGACGAAGGCCAGCCTCATGCCTGGATGGCCAAGCGCATGGGCGACAGATAGGGACGTTCCTTTTCTGCTGGCAGTTGGGGATACTCCTTGGCAATCGACGCATGGGTGTTCCAACATACAGTTTTTCGATTCCGTATGTATATATGCGCGCTAATGGGTTATAAAATCTAAGTCTGAACATAGCAGGTCTGCAATGCGGCTCGGGCAACCGGGCCGTTTTTGCGGGCAGGGGTAGCGCGAAAGGACTGCACATGCGTCAATTTAAGACCGAGAGCAAAAAACTGCTCGACCTTATGATCAACTCCATCTACACCAATAAGGAAATCTTCCTGCGCGAGCTTATCTCTAACGCGAGCGACGCCGTCGACAAGCTCAACTTTAAGAGCCTGCAGGATCCGAGCGTCAAGATCGACCAGGGCGACCTGGCCATTCGCGTCTCCTTTGATAAAGACGCCCGCACCATTACCATCTCGGATAACGGCATTGGCATGACCGCCGAGGAGCTCGAGCGCAATCTGGGCACCATCGCCCATTCCGGCTCCGAGGAGTTTAAGACCGAGAACGCCGAGCAGCAGGGTTCGGATGTCGACATCATCGGCCAGTTTGGCGTGGGCTTCTACTCGGCTTTTATGGTCGCCAGCCACGTGAAGGTCGTCAGCCGCGCCTATGGCGAGGACACCGCTCACGTGTGGGAGTCTGATGGTCTTGAGGGTTACACCATCGAAGATGGCGAGCGCGCCGAGCACGGCACCGATGTCATCCTGACGCTGCGTGAGAACGAGAAGCTCGACGCCGACGGCGAGGCCGAGACCTACGATCGCTTCCTGACCGAGTGGGGCCTCAAGAGCCTGATTCAGCAGTACAGCAACTATGTGCGTTACCCGATTCAGATGATGGTGTCCAAGAGCCGCCAGAAACCTAAGCCCGAGGACGCCGGCGACGATTACAAGCCCGAGTACGAGGACTACCAGGAGCTCGAGACCGTCAATTCCATGACACCGATCTGGAAGAAGCGCAGCTCCGATGTCGAGCAGAAGGACTACGACGAGTTCTACAAGTCCACGTTCCACGACTTTGACGATCCTGCGCGCACCATCAGCTTCCACGCCGAGGGCACGCTCGAGTATGACGCCCTGCTGTTTGTGCCGGGACGCGCGCCGTTCGATCTGTACAGCAAGGACTACGAGAAGGGTCTGGCGCTCTACAGCTCCAACGTCCTGATCATGGAGAAGTGCGACGACCTGCTGCCCGACTACTACAACTTTGTCCGCGGCGTCGTGGATTCCGCCGACGTGTCGCTCAACATCTCGCGCGAGACGCTGCAGCAGAACCGTCAGCTCAAGGCCATCGCCAAGCGTGTGGAAAAGAAGATTACCGCCGACCTTGAGGATATGCGTGACAACGACCGCGAGGCCTACGAGAAGTTCTTTGAGAACTTTGGCCGCGGTCTTAAGTACGGCATCTACTCGAGCTATGGCATGAAGGCCGATGAGCTCGCCGACCTGTTGCTGTTCTGGTCTGCCAAGGAACAGAAGATGATTACCCTGGCCGAGTATGCCAAGGGCATGCCCGAGGATCAGAAGGCCATCTACTACGCCGCCGGCGACTCGCGCGAGCGCTTGGCCAAGATGCCCGTGGTAAAGGGCGTGCTCGACCGCGGCTATGACGTGCTGCTGCTGACGCAGGATGTGGATGAGTTCACGTTCCAGGCTATGCGTGAGTACGTTGCCGCCGATATGCCCAAGATCTACGAGGACGATGCTGCCCGCGAGGCTGCCGAGAAGGCTGTGGCCGACGGTGCCGAGCCCGAGGTCGAGGATCGTCATCTGGAGCTCAAGAACGTCGCGACCGGTGATCTTGACCTGGCGACCGAGGACGAGAAAAAGGAGGCCGAGGACGCCACCAAGGAAAACGAGGACCTCTTCAGCGCTATGAAGGAGGCGCTCGGTGACAAGGTCGAGAAAGTTGCCGTCTCCGCGCGCCTGACCGATGCCCCCGCTTGCATCACCACCGAGGGCCCACTTTCGCTCGAGATGGAGAAGGTGCTCCAGAAGGGACCCGAGGGCGCGCCCGACGGCATGCCCAAGAGTCAGCGCGTGCTCGAGCTCAACGCCAAGCACCCGGTCTTTGCCAAGCTCGTCGCTGCTCAGAAGGCAGGCGACACCGACAAGATCAAGCAATACTCCGGTCTGCTCTATGACCAGGCTCTGCTGGTCGAGGGCATCCTCCCCGAGGACCCCGTTGCCTTCGCGGCATCTGTTTGCAACTTGATGTAGTTAAACTTGATGTAGTTAGGTAGTTACGCGGTTCTACGAACCGCGTAGCGGCTCGACGCTGCCCTCAGTTCCGCCGTTCTAACGAACGGCGGACCAGTCGACGCTGCGCGGGCGCCAGAGCGACAACTTGTCATTCAAAGAGGACGGCATGACCAGAAGGTCTATGCCGTCCTCTTTTCATGCCAATTT
>CAJMRR010000096.1 GCA_905215835.1 uncultured bacterium
CCCCCGCCGCTGCAAAGGAGGCCGAGTAATGCAAAAGGCAATCTACACCACCGTCGGGATCGATGAACTGTTGCCGCGTGTGCAGGCGCTCAAAGGTACCGGCGCGCGCTTTGTGCAGATGCATGCCGAGCGCTGTGTGGACGACGGATCGTATCGCTTGGTCTATACGTTTATCGACGTTCGTGCTGCTCAGGAGCATATTGCGCAGGACGGCAGCTATGCGATCGAGAACCTGGTGGTTGAGGGCATCGACCAGTACCAGGAGATTCCGTCCATCAGCTCGTACTATCCGGCGGTATTCCCGTTTGAAAACGAGGCGCACGACCTGTTTGGTCTTGCCATCACCGATATGCAGATTGACTTTAAGGGCTTTTTCTACCAGGTCTCGACTGCCGAACCCATGAGCGTTATCACGCCCGAGGTGAAGGCCGCGCGCGAGAAAGCCATGAAGGTGCGTGCCGCCGCCGAGGCCAAGGCGCGCAGGGCCGCTGCCGAGAAGGCTGCTACTGCCACGGCCGCTGCGGGGGAGGGCACTGCGGGCACTGGCGATGCTGCGGGCGCTGCCGTCGCTCAGCCCGCTGCGGCTGCCGGCTCCGATGCTCAGCACGATGAAACTGCTGCGAAGGCCGCGCTCAAGGCTGCCGAGATGGAGGCAAAGCTCGCCGCCATGGATCCCGAGAAAGCGGCCAAGGTCCGCGCGGCGCTTGCCGCCAAGGCCGCCCGCGACAAGCAGAAAAAGGAGGCGTAAGGTCCATGGCACATCGCTCCGTTATTCCGTTTGGCCCGCAGCACCCGGTGCTGCCCGAGCCGCTTCATCTGGACCTGGTAATCGAGGACGACCGCGTCATCGAGGCAATTCCTCAGATCGGCTTTGTGCACCGCGGGCTCGAGAAGCTCACCGAAAAGCGCGACATGCACCAGTTTGGCTACATCGCCGAGCGCATCTGTGGCATCTGCGCCGTGGGCCACAGCTACGGTTATGCCAGCGCCTGCGAGCGCATGCTCGACATCGAGGTGCCCGGCCGCGTGCAGTATATCCGCACCATTTTGCACGAGCTTTCGCGTATTCATTCGCACCTGTTGTGGCTGGGTCTGCTCGCCGACGCCTTTGGCTTCGAGGTACTGTTCTATCGTTCGTGGACCCTGCGCGAGCAGATTCTCAAGATCTTCGAGAGCACGTGCGGTGGCCGCGTGATTCTGTCGATTAACGAGATCGGCGGCCTTAAGCACGATATCGAGGACTCCGAGCTGGCCGGAATTGTCCAGACGCTCGATGCCATGCGTCCCGACTACGAGGCCCTGGTGCATACGTTTTTGGACGATGACAGCTGCGGCGAGCGCTTGCATGGCGTGGGCGTGATCAGCAAGAAAGATGCGCTGGATCTGTCGATGGTCGGCCCGTTTGGGCGCGCCTCGGGCGTGGATTACGACGTGCGCATGTTTGGCGACGGCGCCTATGCGGACCTGGCCGCGTTTGAGCCCATTGTTGCCACCGACGGCGACTGCTATGCCCGCTGCCAGGTGCGTTGTGCCGAGGTCACGCAGGCCATGGACATTATCAAGGAGCTTGTGGGCAAGATTCCGCACGACGGTATCGGCGGGCGCACCAAGCTCACGCCGGCCGACGGTGCCCGCGGCGAGGTTGTGATTGAACAGCCGCGCGGCGAGGCGTATTACTATGTGCGCGGCAACGGCACCAAGAACCTGGACCGTTTTCGCGTGCGCACGCCGACGTCGCAGAACCTGGCGGGTCTGACGCATGCGCTGCAGGGCGTGCTCCTTGCCAACGTGCCCATGATTATCCTGACCATCGACCCCTGCATTAGCTGCACGGAAAGGTAGGCACGGCATGAGTTTGCTGACATTTGCCAAGACGGCCTTGGGCTCCATGGTCAAGCAGCCGGTCACGGTGTGCTATCCGCAGGAGAAGCTCGCGGCGCCCAAGCGCCTGCGCGGGCACATCGTCAACGACATGGACGTGTGCATCTGCTGCGGCATGTGCGCGCGCCGTTGCCCGGCGGGCGCGCTCGCGGTCGATCGCAAGGGTGGAACGTGGTCGATCGACCCGTACGCCTGCGTGGTGTGCGGCGAGTGCATCGAAAGCTGCCCCAAGCACTGCCTGACTATGGACACCGCCCGTACTCCAGTTGCGGCGGATAAGACTCCCACGGTAGAAACCAAGCCGGAGTAACGCTGGGATAGAACTGGAATAGGGGCCGGTGGGGCATTTTTGCCCCACCGGCCCCGCGCTTAAACGCGCGGTTGGGCTGCCACGAACAAAACTATGCCGGATTACGGGGCTAGATAGCGAACCTCCGACCATACGGAAAATCGCAAAAACAAAACCGCAGGTAGAACGCTTGCGGTTTTTCGTAAAACGCGGTTATGGTCAGGGGTATCGGGTTAAACGTAGTAGATGGGCCGGTTTCGTGGCGAGCGTTACCAACTGATCCCCCGGGGACGGAGGAAAACGGATCATTTTTGCCTGATGGCTCCGAGTCGCACCCGTTTTCCTGCGAAAACTCTCGTGTCTCATCTTTGGTGAGACATTTGTCTCACGCCCAAAATCAAATCTGAAACGTGTGTCACCTGCCCTAATTGTGTCTCATTTCGTAACTTTAGGCTGATGCAAGGCCTGAGACCGCGAGAAGGGAGACACGATGGGTAAGTACACGAGGGGTCTCTTGGCGGTGATACTGGCCGTAGTGCTGGTGTTGCCAGCCGCAGCATTCGCCATGCTGCCCGAGGCCAACGCCAGGTCCAGCACAGGAATGGACGGACCGATAATGACCGGAAAGGTCGTCGACCCCGATACCAGCGGACGCTGGGAAATCTGGGCGGCAGGCCACGGCGGCAATAAAGTAACGACCCAAAACGTCGGCCGAATCTGGACCGATAAGACGGTCAAGGCAACCGGGGAAAACGAAGAGTCGGACTTTTTGACCACGCTTTCGGCGATGTCCTCGACGTCTAATTCAACCGTGACAGTCACCACGCCACTTGACATCGTGATGGTGTTGGATGCCTCCGGCTCGATGGATGATCCTATGGGTGGCGGAGATCGCACCAAGCGTATCGATGCACTGAAGAGCGCTGCGAACAGCTTTATCAATACCATCGCCAAACAAAACGAGGCTATCGAAGGCGTTGATAGGCAGCATAGGGTTGCCATTGTTAAGTTTGCGGGTGATAAGACTGATAAGGTCGGCAATGACACGTACTATCAAGGCCAATACAAGTACAACCACTCGCAGGTAATGAAGGGTTTGACCGATTGCTCCGGCGGCAACGTGAAAGCTCTTAAGGATACAGTTGCTGGAATCAAGCCAAGCGGTGCTACGCGTGCCGACTATGGTCTGGAACTGGCCGGGGATATCACTTCTGGTCGCGCAGATGCCAAGAAGACCGTTGTGTTCTTTACCGACGGCAAGCCAACGAGCTACAGCGAGTTTGATTCTGACGTCGCCAATGCTGCCGTGACGGCTGCCAAGAAGATGAAGGATGGCAAGGCCACCGTTTATACCATCGGCATCTTTAGTGGAGCGGACCCTGTTGCCGATCCCTCGAAAAAGGGGACAAGCGACGTCAACAAGTTTATGCACGCCGTGTCGAGTAATTATCCCGATGCCACGTCGTATGCGAGCGACGAGCTTGGCACGCGCGCGGAAAATTCCGACTACTACAAGTCGGCGACCAATGCTGAAGAGCTCAAGAAGGTCTTCGACGACATCTCACAGGCCATCACATCGGAGCCGCCTTATCCGACCGAAATCCATAAGGGCTACGACGAGACCAAGTCCGGCTACATCACGTTTACCGACGAGCTGGGCGACTTTATGCAGGTCGACGGATTTACCGAAGTCGTCATCAACGGCATGTCGTTTACCAAGGCGAGCAAGACGGTCAACAAAGAAACCAATACCGACACCTACGAGTTTTCCGGCAAAGCAAAAGACCTGCTCATCACCGTGCAGCGTGCTGGCGATGACAATCCCCGGAAGGGCGATATCGTAACGGTTAACATTCCTGCGTCGTTGATTCCGCTGAGTCACTTTAAGACCGTAGACGGCAAGCTTTCGGTCGACAACGTTAAGCCCATTCAGGTGAAGTATGCCTCGAGCGTGAAGAGCGCCGCACTTGACAACCTGTTTACGCCCGAGAAGGTAGCAGGGCTCAAGAACTACATCGAGCATAATACGACTGTCGTTGACGGCACCAAGACCGTGAGCTTCTACGCGAACAAGTGGAGCGGTGGTGCGCTGGGTGATACGGTTGCGACCTTTGAGCCGGCCGACACCAACCGCTACTACTACTTCCAGAAGCAGACTCCCATTTACGCGGATAAGGACTGCACGCAGCCTGCAAAGAATTCGCTGGCAGATACTGGCACCTATTACTACAAGGATGAGTTTGAGGAGCGGGGCTCGAACGGCGAGGCCAAGCCCGCCACTGCTGTCATCGAGTTTGTCGGCGGCGACGCAGCGAAGTTTGACGGCGCTCTTGTTGCCGACGAGGACGGCAACCTTTCGTTTAGCGTGGGAACCGCGCGTTTGGCCTTTATCGATGAGCTCCACACTACCAAGGGCAGCGTGGGCGGCAACAGCACTGGTACCGCGACCGACGTTCTCAACCCCAAGTGGAACAACGTGTCTGCCAAGGCGACCGCGACGCATGTCAATTCCTACCTGGGCAACAACGGCAAGATCAGCTTTGCGTATGACATGACGCCGGCAATGGTGGATACCAAGGATACCGAGGCCGGCTTTGGCCTGACCAAGGTGCTCGAGGGTCGCGACTGGACGAAGGAGGACACGTTTGAGTTTGGGCTGACGTCCGAGAACGGTGCCCCGATACCCGAGTCCGCGACAGCGCCCGTGACCGCGTCTGTGACCAAGGACGATCTGGACGACAATGGTAAGGCTGTCATCGACTTCGGCACGATCAAATACACCGAGCCTGGCACGTACGTCTACAGGGTCAGCGAAAAGAACGCCGGGACCACGGTTGACGGCATTGCCTACAGCAAGAACGTCGCGGAGGTCACCGTGACGGTAACGCCCAACAAGAGGGGCGAGCTCAGCGCCGCTGTGAAGGTGACTTGGAGCGAAGCCGACGAGACCGAGTTCAAGAACGCCTACACTGCGGAGCCTGTTGAGTCCAGCGTTACCGACAAGATTGACGTGACCAAGTCTCTGACCGGGCGCGACCTTACGGCCGGTGAGTTCAGCTTTGAGCTGCGCGAGATTAAGGGTGAGGACTCTGAGCTTATCGAGACCGTTAAGAACGCCGCCGACGGCAAGGTGACGTTCAGTGCCATTAAGTACACCGAGATCGGCCAGCACACCTACAAGCTGCATGAGGTTAAGGGCAACGCCGGCGGTATTGACTACGATGACGCGGTCTACACCATCGTGACGACCATCGCCGATAACGGCAAGGGCCAGCTGGTTGCCACGCACGAGATGAAGGACGCCAAGGACGTCAAGAGCATCGAGTTCAAGAACGCCTACACCACGAATGCTGCCGAGGCATCGCTTACGGGCATCAAGAACCTGCAGGTTCCTGTTGGCCTGACCCCGGCTGACATTACCGGTAAGTTCACCTTTACCGTGGCCGGCGAAGAGGGCGCACCCATGCCCGCGAACGCGAGCGTGCACAACGACGCCGAAGGCAAGGTCGACTTTGGCAAGATCACCTTTACGCTCGACGACCTTAATAAGGCTCTGGGCGAGAAGCCCGAGAAGCGCGAGCACACCTTTACCTACACCGTGACCGAGTCCGGCGAGGTCGCTGGCGTGACCAACGACGCCAAGCCTTCGCGTACGGTTTCTTTCACCGTGACCGATGATGGCGAGGGTAATCTGAGGGTGTCCCGCAAGCCGGATGGCAACGTAGCCTTTACGTTCACCAATACCTATAGCGTGACGCCTGTCGAGACGAGCGTCACCGACCAGATCACCGCGACCAAGGTTCTGACCGGCCGCGACATGGCTGAGGGTGAGTTCTCCTTCGAGCTCGTCGAGGGCGAGGGCAAGGACGCCAAGGTCGTCGCCACCGGCAAGAACGCCGCCGATGGCAAGATCACGATGAGCACCATCGAGTACACCAAGGCCGGAACGCACATCTACACGCTGCGCGAGGTCAAGGGCAACGCCGGCGGTATCACCTACAGCGATGCCAAGTTCACCATCGAGACCACCATCACCGATAACGGCGACGGCACTCTCAAGGCCGAGCATGTCCTGAATGGCACCGAGCCCGCCGAGTTCAAGAACACCTACAGCGTGACCCCGATCGACACAGAGCTCGACTTTGGCCTGAGCAAGGCCATTGACGGCCGAGAGTGGACTGAGGGGGACAAGTTCAGCTTTACCATCACCGCCCCCGAGGGCACCCCGCTGCCCGACCCCGCAACCGTGACCGTGAGCAAGAATGACACGAAGGACGGCATCGCAGCCATCAAGTTCGGCAAGATCCACTACACGGCTGCCGGAACCTACAAGTACGAGATTCGCGAGAATGCAGGCAACGCGGCAGGCATGACGTATGACGGACATGTCGCGACCGCCGAAGTGACCGTGACTGATAACGGCAAGGGCGTCCTGACCGTCAACGTTACCAAGAAGGAAAACGGCCGCTTCACCAACACGTACCGCTCTGAGCTCGATTACGCCGCGGCCGGCGGTCTTAAGCTCAGCAAGACCCTCTCCGGACGTCCCATGACCGAGGGCCAGTTTACCTTTACCGTGACGCCCGCCGACGCAGCTTCTGCCAACGCGCTCGGCCTGCACGAGGGCGCCAACGTGTACAAGTCCCCTGCGACGGCAGAGGCAACGGTCGGCCTGATTGACATCCTGGCGGGTCATGAGGTCAAGTTTACGCAGGCTGACGCAGGTAAGACCTTTACGTACACCGTGGTCGAGAAGAATGACGGCCAGCCCGGTTACACCTACGACGAGGCCGTACGCACCGTGACGATCGCTATCGCCGACGATGGCGCTGGTACGCTCACTGCCACCACGACCGTTATTGGCAACCCCGACAAGGGAACGCTGGTAACCGAGTACAAGACTGGTGCCGCTACGGTCGAGAGCGCCGTGGTTCCGTTCCGCAACAGCTATAGCGCCACGACCGATGCACCTGGTGGTGCCGTTGCTCAGGTCGTTGCCACCAAGACCCTGACCGGTCGTCCGCTGGCCGACGGCGAGTTCTACTTTGGCATCGCCTATGCGGGCGAGAAGGAAGCCATCGAGGGTACGTGCGTTACCAACGTTAACGGCCAGGTGAGCTTTGGCGCTCTGCATTACACGACCGAGATGCTCGCCGATCTGGTAAACGCCAAGCGCGCCATCCGTACCGACACGGATGCGAATCTTGCGTGGACTATCAACTACACGGCGTTTGAGTACACGTCCCCGCTCGCAGCAAAGGGTATTACTGCCGCGAAGTCGAGCTTTAGCTTTAAGGTCATCGTCGTCGACAACGGCGACGGTACCCTGACGGCAAAGCCTGACTACGGTGGCGTCGAGCCCGTGTTCGAGAACGTCTACGGCACCGATGCCGCTGATGCCGCGCTCGCTGGCACCAAGAAGCTCCAGGTTGCCGAGGGCCTGACCCCGGCCGACATCACGGGTAAGTTCACCTTTACCGTGACCGCCGATGAGGCGGG
>CAJMRR010000097.1 GCA_905215835.1 uncultured bacterium
CCGAAGGAGCCGCTGATCCACTCGATGTCGCCATCCTCGTCCACGCGCGCACGCTTGGTGTTGAGGTTGTACATGTTCTTGGACCAGTTCTCGATGGTCGAGTAGCGCAGGTGCGCGCGCTTGCCCACAAAGAGCTCGACGGCGCCGGCGTGGAGGTTGGCCACGTTGTACTTGGGCGCGGAGCAGCCCTCGATAAAGTGCAGGTCAGCGTCGTCCTCGACGATGATGAGCGTGTGCTCAAACTGGCCGGCGCCCTTGGCGTTAAGGCGGAAGTAGCTCTGCAGCGGGAAGTCGAGTTTGGTGCCCTTGGGCACGTAGACAAACGAGCCGCCCGACCACACGGCACCGTGCAGGGCCGCAAACTTGTGGTCGGTGGGCGGGATGAGCGTCATGAACTTCTCGTGGATGAGCGGCTCCCACTGCGGGTCGTGCAGGGCCTCCTCGATGCCGGAATAGACGATGCCCATCTTAGACGCTGTGTCCTGCATGTTGTGGTAGACCAGCTCGGAGTCGTACTGCGCGCCGACGCCTGCCAGGTAGCTACGCTCGGCCTCGGGGATGCCCAGGCGCTCAAAGGTATTCTTGATGTCGTCGGGCACCGACTCCCAGTCGTGTTTTTGGTCGGTGTTGGGCTTGACGTAGGTGACGATGTTGTCCATGTCCAAGCCCTCGATGGAGGGGCCCCACGTCGGATCCGGGAAGCGGTTGAAAATCTCGAGGGACTTGAGGCGCAGGTCGAGCATCCACTGTGGCTCGTCCTTCTTGGCGCTGATCTCGCGCACGATGTCGGGCGTGATGCCGGCGTCGAGGCGCTCGAATCCCTCCTCGCCATAGGTGAAGTCGTAGAGGCTGCGGTCGATGTCCGCGACCTCGGTGCGGTTCTTGGTCATTGCGTCGCCCCTTTACGCCTGCTGCTCGGCAGCGGCGGACTCGGCCTGGGCGCGCTGCTCGGCGGCCTCGCGCTCGAAGGTCTCAAAGCCGTTCTTGTCGATCCAGGGGATGAGCGAGGCGTCGTCCTCGCGCACGATGTGACCCTTGACCATAACGTGGACGCGGTCGACATCCAAGTGCTCCAGGATGCGCGTGTTGTGCGTGATAATGAGCATGGAGCCGTCGCAGCTCTTGCGGTAGGCGTCCATGCCGTGGCTGACGGTGGAAAGCGCGTCGACGTCCAGGCCCGAGTCGGTCTCGTCGAGGATGGCGAGCTTGGGCTGCAGCAACAGGAGCTGGAGCATCTCGACCTTCTTCTTCTCGCCGCCCGAGAAGCCCACGCCCAGCTCGCGGTTGAGGTAGGCGGTATCCATGTTGAGCTCGGCCGCGAGCTCCTTGACGCGACGGCGGAACTCCTTGCCCTTCATCTCCAGGCCGGGGCGGCCGGCGATGCTGGCGCGCAAAAAGCTCGACAGCGGCACGCCCGGAATCTCGACCGGGGCCTGGAAGCTCAGGAACAGGCCGGCGCGCGAGCGCTTGTCGGTGGTGAGCTCGGTGATGTCCTGGCCGTCAAAGACGATGCGGCCGTCGTTGACCGTGTAAACGGGGTCGCCCATGACCAGGTGGCCGAGGGTGGACTTGCCGGCGCCGTTAGGTCCCATCAGAACGTGGGTCTCGCCGGCGGCGACGTTGAGGTTGACGTTGCGGAGGATGGTCTTCTCGTCCACGGAGGCGGTCAGACCTTCGATGGAAAGCAGCGGATTTGCGCTCATGCTGTCCCTCTCTGTATATGGTGTACTCATAGGTGTACTAAACCCTAGGAATCTTCTCGGAATAAAGTTACTATGGGTTCGGCGTTAGTCAAGGGAAAACCCGACTAATCCACTCGACTTTTCAAATTCTGGGACAAAATAACCTGTTGTGTTTGTCCCATTTACTTAAGATTTGGGGCAAACAAACCTGGTTATGTTGTCCCAGCAACGATGGGAGGGTAGGTATGCTCATTTCTTCCAAGGGCCGCTATGCCCTCCGACTGATGATCTATATCGCAGCGCTTGGTGACGCCGAGGGCAAGATCGCCCTGCGCGAGGTCGCCGACCGCGAGCATATCTCGCAAAAATATTTGGAGCAGCTGGTCCGTCCGCTTATGAAGGCGGGCCTGCTTAAGAGCGTGCGCGGCAAGGGCGGCGGCTACATGATGGCCAAGGATCCAGCCGAGGTGCGTGCCGGCGACATCCTGCGCGCCGTCGAGGGCAGCACGGCTCCAGTGGCGTGCGATGGCATCGACAACAGCTGCACTCGCAGCGATCTTTGCTCGACCGTCAAGTTCTGGCGCGGCCTGGACGACGTGATCGAAAAGTACGTCGACGGCGTAACGCTGGCCGACCTGGCCGCCGTCCCCGAGATCAACTTTGACATTAAACTGTAGGGCTGCAAATGGCATCTCTCGACAAGGTGTATAAGCAAATTGAAGTTTTTGCTCGGGAATGTGACGCCGAGAAGGTTGTGCTGTTTGGCTCCCGCGCTCGAGGTGACAACTTGCCTAAGAGCGATATTGACATCGCAGTAGCAGGTTGCCGGGATTTCGGCCGGTTGTCATATTTGATCGAGGAACGTCTTGATACTCTTTTAGATGTAGATGTCGTCAATCTCGATGAGCCCTTATCGCAGCAATTGCTCGATGAAATTGCCAGGGATGGTGTGATTCTGTATGAAAAAATATGAGAACTTTGCCAGCGCCTTGGCGAATCTTGAGGATGCGCCCAATCAGGATCTCAACAATGATTTTGTTCAGAGTGGATTGATTAATAAGTTCAATCTTCAATTTGAACTGAGCTGGAAGCTCCTTAAGCGTCTGCTCGAGTATGAGGGCGCCACGCTTGCCGCTTCGGGGTCTCCTCGTGCCATCTTGAAGGAGTCCTACCGATTCTACGACTTTATTGATGAGGCAGCCTGGCTGGATATGCTCAGAGACCGCAATACGAACGTCCATATCTACGACAACAAGCTCGCTCAAGATTTGATTCAGCGCATCTTGAACGTCTATATTCCCGCTTTCTGTCAGTTGAGAGACGGGCTGACGAAACGTTACGGCGAGCTTCTGTTGGCGCCCGACGACCAGTTTGTCTAATTCCTTAAGATTTCGCGGAGGGTTGTTGCCGTTTACCGAGGGGTTGTTGTGCAACAACGGGCGAGCTGCAATACTTATTTTATCTTTGCGAACTGAACTTTAACTACACCAATGCAGGGAGGATCTTATGCAGCCCAAGCATTCTGCTATTGTCGCGGGCCTGACGCTGGCGCTTTCGTTTGGCGCCGTTTCCGCGCCGGCACCCGCCGCTGCCGAGGAGCCCACGCCGGGCGTTGCCTCGGATGTCACCGATATCGACAAAGGTCTCTACACCCAGCAGTCCTTCTCGGGCGTGCTGAGGTCGGTCCAGGGCGTTTCGTTTGTCAACGTGACTCCCGAGATGAAGTACTTTACCAAGTACGAGAGCCATGGCAACTACAACCAGGGCTTTTCGTACGGTGACGGCTATAACGCGCTGGGTTATTACCAGTTTGACCGTCGTTGGTCGCTCATTCCGTTTATGAAGCAGGTCTACAACTACAGCCCTGAAAAATACAGCATGCTCAAGGATGCGATTGATCGCGGCAGCGAGATTTCCAACACGAGCAATGCCATGTACGAGAACGGTCAGCTCACCGAGTTGGGCCATATCGCTCAGGATGCCTTCCAAGGTGCGTACAACACCGATCCTGTTGAGTTCTCAGCACTTCAAGATGCCTATGCGTACAACTCGTACTATGCGGTGACCGAGGCGTGGCTCAAGAGCGGCCTGGGTATTGATATTTCGGGCCGCGCCGACTGCGTCAAGGGCATGGTGTGGAGCATTACCAACATGTGCGGCACTGGTGGCTGCAGGGACTTTTTCCGCTGGGCGAATCTTTCCAACGATATGTCCGATCGCGAGTTTGTGACGGCGCTTTCCAACAGCGTGGTCAATAACGTGGCGACCAAGTATTCGAACCAACCCCAGTATCATGAGGGCTGGAAGAACCGCTACCGCAACGAGCTAAAGGACTGCTTGGTTTATATCGCCGAGGATGAGGCTGCCGCCGCGACGCCCGTGCAGCCCGAGCCCACACCGGCGCCCTCGCCGACACCTGATTCGAATGACGACTCGAGTGACGATGCCAACGATGACAGGATGGATGCGCCCTCGACCGATGCTGACGGTAATGGCTCTGCTGGTGGCACTACCAACGACGGTTCTACCTCGAACGGCTCCGATTCGAACAGCTCTGCTGCGGGCGATTCGTCTTCAAGCTCTGCCGGCAATACGGACAGCGACGCTTCTGGTTCGACCGACGCTGACACCTCTAACTCATCTACTGGCTCGAGCGATTCTACTGGCTCGAGCGATTCGTCCGTTGACACCGGCTCTAACAACGGCTCCGGCTCTGACGCAACCCCTGATTCCGATGCTTCCAAGGACGACTCGAATAAGGCGCCGGACGCTCCCGTTGCTTCGCCGGACAAGAAGCCTTCTTTCTCCGAGCAGCTTGGTTCTACGCTGGGTTCTTCGCTGATGGCTGGCGTCAATAACGGCTCGATTCAGAACAAGGACAACTCTGATCAGGCTTCCACGGAAAAGACCGAAGCCGCAAAGGGCGACTCCAAGGACAAGGCTTCCGAGAAGAACGAATCTGATAAGGGTTCTAGCTCTGAGGAGAAGGACGACAAATCCGCTCAGAAGAAGGACGAGGACAAGAAGTCTGAATCTGAGGAGAAGGACAAGAACAAGGACAAGACCGAGGACGGAAAGCAGCATGGCGAGGACAGCAGTAAGGGCAACACCGACAACCAGAACCAAGAGCAAAATGACTCCAAGACGGTGACCACTACAACCACCACTACAACGACTAAGACTTCGGGCGGTAACATGCCCAAGACGGGCGACCTTATCGTTATGGCGAGCCTTGCCAGCGCGAGCTTGGCCACGCTGGGCACTACGTCTATCGTAAGTGGTAAGCATAAGCTCGATCAGCAGAAGAAGGCTTCTGGGGAGGACGACTCGGGGGAGTAGGCTCTCAGTTGCCAGATAACTAAATAGTCGGGACGGGGTCCGGTGCGAATGTATCGGGCCCCGTTTTGTTGTGCAACGATTAATTGTGCCCCCTCACACCTCTTGTTACTACCGTTGCCCGATATGTTTGCGCGGCGACATCGGTACATGCGATGCGGTCATTACAATTGGCATCGTGCTGCGATTTAGGGGGAACGTTTTGGTGTCTGAACAGGCAAATGTTGATTGTGCTGCTGGCTTTGGCGTGCGTTTGATCGGCTGTGCCGACGATGCGGCTTTGCCCATTGGCATGCACGACTATGCGGAGGCTCTTGGTTGCTGCACGCTGGTCGACAAGACCATGTTTATTGCCGATGTGTTGGACTGCGACGCGTCCGTTGTGGTGTGCTGTCGACCCGAGGGTTTTGGCAAAAGCATGAACTTGTCGACGCTCAGGGCTTTTCTGGAGCGTCCAGCGGTTGGTCGCGCTGATCAGCGTTTGTTTGCCAATGCTCAGATTTGGGATGCGGACGGCGGGCGTTATCGGGATGAGTACGCTTGCTATCCGGTGATATCGCTGGACTTTTCTGGCGCTGCGAGGCGTGGCGCCGCTGTTGCCGGCGTCGTGCGCGATGCCCTTTCGGGCGAGTGCGCTCGCTTGTTGGCGCTCTTGGAGGCCCCGGATTTAGCTCGAGATAAGGTGCGTCACATCGAACGTGTTGCGCGTGGCGCGGCGAGCGAGGACGAGGTCGCCTCGGTGCTTGGCGTGCTCATTGAGTTGCTGGAGATTGCCTGCGATGAGCAAGTTGTATTGCTCGTTGATGGGTACGACGCGGCGTGGTTGGGCCGTGCGAGCGCAAGGGGCGCTTCCGGCGCCGATCCGGCAGGGCTACTTGACCGTGTGCTGTTTGACGCCATTGCTGCCGCGGGCCATTCGCTACGCTTTGCATGTCTGATGGGGGAGTGTCCCGGCCCTGCCGAAGCGGCGCTTTCTTTGCACGGCTGCTCGTATTATCTGACGACGCCGCTTTCGACGTGGTGTGACCGTTGGTTCGGCTTTTCGGATGCCGAGGTCCAGGCTCTGTTGAATCATGCTGGGCGCGAGGAATACCTTGATGATGCGCGTGAATGGCTCGAGGGATATCGGTTTGGTAGGGCCTATTGCTCGAGTCCAGCGCGTGTGATCGGTTTTCTGGACCGAGGTTGCACGGCGCCTGTGCGCGCCGATCTGTATGGGTATGCGGATTGCCTGAGTAGGGTAGTTGCCGGGTGGAATCTCGACCGCCTTTCGGTCTTGTTTGATTTGCTCGAGGCCCATGGGTGTGCTGAGGTCCCGCTTTGTTTGGGCACTGCAGAGCCAGATGTCTCGCCTGACGATGGCATGTGGACAGCGCTGTATCTGTCCGGTTTTCTCACGACGGATATGACTGAGGAGCCAGAGCATGGCGATCGGCTCCGTGCTTTGCGATTGCCCAATAACGAGCTTCGCCAGGCCTTGCGTCTAGTGATTGTTGAGTGGTTTGAGTGCGCTGCCGAAGACATTCGAGACGTCGATGCGTTTCGCGACGGGCTGTGCCGTGGGAACGAGGATACCGTGAGGCGGGCGCTAAGTCGCATCCTGGGGGATGCGGGAATCGGTGAGACCGACCCAGATACGCCGCTGCCATATCATCTGCTCTTGCAGGGGCTCTGCTTTGGCTTGCCGGGCTATGCCAATCCTGCCTCGAGGCGAAAGTGTGGCGCGAGTCGCTGGGACATCCAGGTTTTCCCTACGGGCACTGTGCTCGACGTAGCAGACACGATTGGCATGCTGGACGAGCGCCCGCTTATAACGATCAATATGATGTATGACCCCGATGTGGATGCGCTGGGGTTGGAATTGCTGGCCGTGCAGTCGCTACTCGACATAGAGCGCGACGGCATCGACGATATCCGTGTGCCGCGCCCCGGCGTGGGTCGCATGCGCTGGGGGTTCGGTTTTGATGGGCGGCGCGTGACGGCGGTGTGCCAGCGGCTTTAAGCGCCGAGGTGTTTCCGGCTTCCGTTACTCGGTGTTCTTCATAGGCGGCATGGGCTTCCAGTTAGGATCCTTGACGATCTTGCGGGCGTCCTTCATGCCACGGCGCAGCGCCGGAATACCGGTCTTAAAGCACTTGTCAACGGCGGCCAGGCGAATGAACTCCTTGCAGAAGGTCGCGGCGTTGCCCAGACGGAACAGCATGGGGTGATAGTCGCCATAGATCTGCATGTAGCGGGCCAGATAACCGCGGTTGCGCATGATGTAGTAGCGGTTGGTGTCGCTCGTGGAGTTGAGCTGGCGCTTGCCGGCGATATCCCAGTTGGAGACGGCGCGGGCGCGCTTGAGCACCACGTCGGCGACCACGGCGGCGGACCCTCCAGAGTGGATTTGACCGATGTGACAAAGCTGATCAAAGAGCGTGCGGAGGAGCTGGAGATTATCCACTCCAATCCGGAGGCTTACTTTAAAGAGAGAAAAGCGGCGAAAACCTCCTATCCGGTTGTGGAAAAGAGCCTGAATCCGGTTGCAGAGGGATGCTATACGTCCCAGGTTCGGGTAAAACAGAAGCACCGCCTGCTGGAAAATGAGATTTTAGTCGGCGAAAAG
>CAJMRR010000098.1 GCA_905215835.1 uncultured bacterium
TCGCTTTTCTGTTGCTGCCGTTTACTCGGCGAGCTGCTTTAGCACATCGCAGGCGATCTCGATGGCATCGTCGATGCAGCCGGGGCAGCTGCGGAGCGGACCCTTATCTGATCCGATGCCCTTGAGCGTGCCGCAGACGGTCGTCGTGTTCTTCTCGCCAAAACGCTTGGCGATTTCGCGCGACAGCTTGTAGGTCTGGCCCTTGGTCTTGGGGTTTTCCATGCCGTCGCTCATCACGAAGCCCATGATGGCCACGGCGCCCGAGATGGCGCCGCAGGTTTCGGTCATGCCGCCCATGCCGGCACCAAAGCCCTCGGTGAGGGTAAAGGCGATCTGGGGGTCGAGTCCGACGGCGGGCGCGAGCGTGCAGGCGACGGCCTGGGCGCAGTTAAAGCCACGGGCGTGGTATTCGGCAGCCTGAGCCTGACAGGCGGTGATGTCGAGCTGGGCCGTATCGATTTGCTTCATCGTTGTCTCCTTGGTCATGGTGTACCCGCCTATGGTACCCGTGACGGTGCGTGTAATCATCGAGAGCTTCATGGATGCCTCATTTTTATCTATCGAGCAAATGCCCAAGGCTTGAGATAAATGCCACGGATCAATTTGTCCCATAACCTACCTTGGGGATGGGTTGAGAGGGGTGCAGGGTAGCGGTATCGTGAACCGAATAAAAACAAAACCCAAGTAAGGGAGTTGGATATGAGCGAGCAGACCATCGGTACGACGTGTGTTCAGGGCGGGTATCACCCGGGAGATGCGGAGCCGCGCCAGGTGCCCATTTACCAGTCCACCACGTGGAAGTACGACACGTCCGAGCACATGGGCAAGCTGTTTGACCTGGAGGAGTCGGGCTATTTCTACAGCCGTCTGCAGAACCCCACGTGCGATTTGGTTGCCGCCAAGATCTGCGAGATGGAGGGCGGCACCGCAGCGATGCTCACGAGCTCGGGCATGGCTGCGAACTTCCTCGCGATCTTTAACGTGGCCGGTGCCGGCGATCACGTGGTCGCAAGCTCTGCCATCTACGGCGGTACCTACAACCTGCTCGCCCACACCATGGGCCGTATGGGGCTGACCTGCACGTTCGTTGCCCCCGACTGCACCGATGAGGAGCTCGAGGCGGCGTTTGAGCCCAATACTAAGCTCGTCTTTGGCGAGACGATTGCCAATCCCGCCCTTGCCGTGCTCGATATTGAGCGCTTTGCCAAGGCCGCGCATGACCACGGCGTGCCGCTGATGGTCGACAACACCTTCCCGACGCCCGTGATGTGCCGTCCCTTTGAGTGGGGCGCCGACATCGTTACGCACTCCACCACCAAGTACATGGATGGACATGCTGCCTACCTGGGCGGCGTGATCGTCGACCACGGCCAGTTTGACTGGATGGCCCATGCGGACAAGTTCCCGGGTCTTACCACGCCCGATGAGAGCTACCACGGCGTGACCTATGCCGAGAAGTTCGGTCGCGAGGGTGCCTTCATTACCAAGGCAACCGCTCAGCTTATGCGCGATCTTGGTCCCATGCAGAACCCGCATGCGGCGTTTTTCTTGAACAGCTCGCTCGAGAGCCTGCATGTGCGCATGCCGCGTCATTGTGAGAACGGCCTGGCCGTTGCCAAGTTCCTGCAGAGTCATCCCAAGGTACGCTTCGTGAGCTATCCGGGCCTGGAGGGCGACAAGTACTATGACCTGGCTCAGAAGTACATGCCCAACGGTACCTGCGGCGTTGTGAGCTTTGGCTTTAACGGTGGCCGTGCGGCGGCCGAGACCTTTATGAAGAGCCTCAAGCTCGCCCAGATCGCCACGCACGTGGCCGACGCCCGCACTTGCTGCCTGCATCCCGCTAATGCCACGCATCGCCAGATGAACGATGAGGAACTCATTGCCTGTGGCATTTCCGCCGACATGGTGCGCTTGTCGTGCGGCCTCGAGGACACGGCCGATCTGATTGCCGACCTTGAGCAGGCACTCGAGCAGTGCTAGGCTAGCGTGCGTGCGAGGCGTGGGACGGCTTTTCGGCTGACGACGTCCTCATAGTTCCGATTCCGTAGGCGGGACCCCGATCGTGTCCGTTTGTAGGCGATTGGGGTCCCGTTTTTGCGTTGCACGATAGAAAGGATATACATGGAGAAAACTGCCGAGCAGCTGCGCCGCGAACACATTGCCCTAGAGGGCGACACCCACGGTAAGAATAAATGGGCGATTCTGTTCACCGTGCTCGTCATGACCTTTATGGCGTGTCTGGATGCGAGCATCGTGACGGTGGCGCTCCCAGTGATGCAAAAGGAGCTGGGGGTGGGTCTCGACCGCATTCAGCTCGTGAGCTCGGTGTATCTGCTCGCGACGTGCGTCGCCATGCTGCCGTTTGGCCGCTTGGGCGATGTGCGCGGCAAGGTGAATGTGTTCCAGCTTGGTGTAATCGTCTTTACGGGTGGCTCGTTGCTTTGCGGGCTTTCGGCTTCGCTCGAGGTGCTTATCTTGGCGCGTTTCGTGCAGGGCATTGGCTGTGCCGCCGCGATGGCCAACAATATGGGCATCATCACCGAGTCGTTTCCGGCGCGTGAGCGCGGCCGTGCCATGGGCATTCTGGCGACCTTTGTGGCTCTTGGCATGATGTGCGGCCCCGTGCTCGGCGGCGTGCTGGTGGCGAGCTTTCCCTGGGAGAGCATCTTCCTTATCAATCTGCCCATTGGCGTAATCTCGTTTATCGTGGGACTCTATACGCTGCCGCATGTGAAGCCGGAGGCTGGCGAACGCCCTATGCCGTTGACAGAGGCGGCGCGTCGCTGCTTTGCGAGCTCGGCTTTCACGATTAACCTGGCTTGCATGCTTATCGTGTTCGTGGGTATCGGTGCCTCCGAGTTTGTGCTGCCGTTCTACTTTCAGGATGCCCACGGCTTTAGCTCCGATATCTCCGGCCTGTTGTTTTTGGCGATGCCGGTCGTGAATGCCTTTGTGGGCCCGCTTTCGGGCTCGGTGTCCGACCGTGTTGGTTGTGAAGCGCCCACGGCCGTTGGCCTGGGCGTGTACGTGTGCGGTCTCTTTGCGGTGAGCACGCTTGACGAGCACTCTTCCATCTTGATGATTGTGTGCTGCGTCGCGTTTATGTCGTGCGGCACGTCGATCTTCCAGAGTCCCAATAATTCGCTGTATATGGGTTCGGCTCCGCGTGAGGCGCTTGGCTTTGCGGGCAGCTTGAGCAGCTTGGCGCGCTATGCGGGCATAGCGCTGGGTATTACGGCGGCGTCGCGCATCCTGTATGGACAGACGAGCGCGGCGATGGGCAAGACGGTCACGAGCTATGTGGCGGGTCGTCCGGACGTGTTCCTCTTTGGCTTCCGTTTGGTATTCTACGTGCTGATGGCCGTTGCTACCGTGGGCTTTGCGCTCACATTGGTACGTTTGGTGAGGACGCGCACCCGGCATTAGCTTGTGGTGGCAGGTTTGCCACGAATCGGGCCTATCTACTGGTCTTGCAGCTTTATGGTGCGATGTGGCTTGTGGGGCGGGCGGGGGTCGGTCCGTGGTAGACTATCGAACAACGTTTATTAATCGCGCGGTATCGTTGCCGCGAGAAGGGGTTGCGCCATGCAGGAGCTTGAGGATCGTATTCGCCATGACGGCATCGTAAAGGCCGGTAACGTCCTTAAGGTTGATGCCTTCCTCAACCACCAGTGCGACGTTGAGCTGTTCGACCACATGGGTGCCGAATGGGCCCGTCTGTTCGAGGACGTCGAGATCAACAAGATCCTGACGATCGAGGCTTCGGGCATTGGCATGGCCTGCATCGCAGCCCAGCATTTTGGCGGCGTGCCGGTGGTTTTTGCCAAGAAGGCCCAGTCCATCAACCTCGACGGCGAGCAGTATGCCACGACCATCTACTCCTTTACCAAGCAGAAGGAGTACCCGGTTATTGTGGGTAAGCGCTTCCTGTCAGAGGGCGACAAGGTCCTGATTATCGACGACTTTTTGGCCAACGGCTGCGCGCTCGAGGGTCTTATCAAGATCTGCGAGGCTGCGGGCGCCGAGGTTGCCGGTATCGGCATTGCCGTGGAGAAGGGCTTCCAGGGCGGTGGCGATAAGCTCCGCGAGCGCGGCTTCCGCGTTGAGAGCCTGGCCCGTATCGCCGATATGGACTGCGAGACCGGCGAGATCACGTTCGCCTAGGTGCGCAACACAAGCGATTGGTGTGCGATGTGACAAAGGGACTGTCCCTTTGTCACATTTTTTGTATGAGGGGAGGTGTTGATATGGATGAGAACAAGATGGGATGGCGCGAGTATGCGCGCTATGCCGAGATGTCGGTTGAGGAGCTGGCGCGCGATTGCGAGGTACAGGTGTTTCGCGCGACGGGTCCGGGCGGACAGGGCGTGAACACGACGGACTCGGCGGGGCGCATGAAGCATATCCCTTCGGGGATTACCGTGACGGCGCGCGAGAGCCGCAGTCAGTTCCAAAACCGTAGTAGCTGCCTGCGTAAGCTGCGCGCTGAGCTTGGGCGTCGCGGGCGTCCACCGCGCCGGCGCGTAAAGACCAAGGTGCCTCAGCGCTCTCGCCAGCGCAGGCTCAATGACAAGCACTTCAACGCCATTAAAAAGGCCAACCGTCGCAAGCCGCGTAGCGACGAATAGCCTCCTCATGAGTTGCGGTGAAATAGGGACTGTTTTGCGGCTTTAGCTGCATAAACAGTCCCTATTTCACCGCAACTTAGGTGGGGTTAGCGGGTTGGGCGCCAGACCTCGAGGACGCCGGCGAGGATGTCGACCTCGATGCGCGAGGCGACGATGGGCTCGCCGTCGGCTTGGATGGGGTAGTCTGGCTCCTCAAAAGTGAGCTCGGCATGGCGGCATCGGCGCATGCGAACCGGTGGCAGCTTGGTATGGTGGCCGTCCTTGGCCGAAAGGAACATAGGCAGGGCAACCGCGCGAGGGACAGGGCCGCATGCGTAGCAGACGTCGAGCACGCCGTCGCAGGGGTCGGCATCGGGGCAGATGCGATAGCCCGAGCCATAGGTGGGACCAAGCTGAATCGCCATGATGATCGCCCTCACGCGCTCGGCGGGCGCGCCGTCAAAGCTGACTGTCATGGAGTAGTTGCGATAGCGCAGGCCAAACTGCTCAAGTCCCGAAAGGGTATAGAGCGGAGCGCCCGCCAAGCCGGTCTTTTTGCGCAGCTCGGTGGTGCCAAGGCCGATGGCGGCATCGATGCCGACCGAAAGCGTCTGGTCGTAGTACTCAACGGTAGCCTCGCCGCTACCGCTTGCGGGGTTCCATGAGCGAATGCGCCCGATGTCCTGACGCTGCAGCTTGCAGGTGAGCAGCGCGCCAAAATCCTTGCCGGAGAAATCTTCGATACCGAGCGTTTGGGCAAAATCGTTGCCGGAGCCTACGGGCAGGACGGCAAGGGCGGGACGGACCGCCTCATCCTGCGTCATGAGTCCATTGACGACCTCGTGGATCACGCCATCGCCGCCAAGGGCGATAACGGTGTGATAGCCCTCGGCCTGTGCGGCCAGCTCCTTGGCGTGTCCCATGCGCTCGGTCAGTACCAGGTCAAACTGGGATGCGCGCGCGGTCATGTCCAAAAAGCGCTGCAGGCGCTCGGCAACTTCGCGCGCCGCACCCGACTGGGCGGCTGGGTTGGCGATGATGAGCGTGCGACCAAAATCAGTTGCGTGCATGGAACGACTCCCGGCGTATGACGTGACGGTGCGGTCGCGCTCAGGTCGAATTGCCCCCGATTGTGGCTGCACGGCGAATACTAACGTCTACTCTATCAGGTCGTTGTGGCGCTCGATAGCATCCGCTACCGTACCGCCCTCATCCACAATAAGCGAACGGCGCTTGGGCGAGATGATGCGCTGGGCGGGGTACACGCCGCGGTGTCCGGCGGTTAGGTAGCTGATAAAGGCCACGATGACAAAGAACCCGGCTGCCGTGCCGTGGAACAGGTCGATGGCCATCATACAGGTGGTGATGGGCACGTTAAGGCCGGCACAGAACACGCCGAGCATGCCGAGAGCCGCCAGAAAGCTGGGATCGATTCCGACGAGGCAACCTATCCAGCCGCCGAGCGCCGCACCGATACCAAACAGGGGCGTGACCTCGCCGCCTTGGAAGCCGGCACCCAGGGTGAGCGCTGTGACGACCAACTTAATGGCTGCGTCCGCCAGGGTGGTGTTGCCGGCAAATCCAGCGCCGGAAAGCCACGTGGAAAGGCCGGCGTAGTCCCAGGCGTCGAGGAGGGCATAGGCGGCCAAAACCACGAGTGCGCCTATAAGTGCGCGAACGAGGTAATTGGTGATAAAGCGACCGTACAGGCTCTTGACGGTTCTAACCGACCAGGCAAAGAGGCGTGCCGTCAGACCGAAGATGATGGCGCTGATAACAACGATGACGACTGTCTTGGGCGTCATGGCGGGAACGCTGGCGATGACATTCGCTTCGTACTCGGTACCCAGGGCGAGAGATGTGAAGTAGCCGGTAAACGAGGCGACTAAGCAGTAGATGCCCGCGGTGTAGTCGATCTTGCCGATAAAGCACATCTCCATGCCAAAGAAAGCTCCGGCAAGGGGCGAGCCGAATACGGCGCCAAAGGCCGACGAGATGCCGGCGAGCATGAGGTCGTGGTGATCATGCTTTTTGAGGTGGGCGAGGCTCGAGATGTTGCTGGCGATGGTGCCGCCAATCTGAACCGCGGCTCCCTCGCGACCGGCCGATCCGCCCGTTAGGTGCGTGAGCGTGGAGCAGACGAAGGTGAGGACGGCCATGCGCATATGGATGAGGCGTGTGCCCAGAGCGGAGTCGATGACCAGGTTGTTACCGCGTTTGGCGGCAAGACCGTGGTTTTTGTACACCCATGCGGTGGCAACGCCCACAACGGGAAGCAGTGCGTAAATCCACGCATGGTGTTCGCGATAGTCGGTGGCGATATTCAACGAGGCCAAAAACGCCCAAGCGGCGACGCCCATGGCGAGCGAGACGATGACGACGAGTACGAGCAACTTGGCGCTCGCGAGTAGGTTGCGGGCGTTGCGGCGCGTGTCGGCAGCCAAGAGCTGCTCGGAGCGGGTGAGCTGATGCCTGCCTGCCATGATGACGTCGTTCAGGGAGAAAAAGCCGCCGTCGTCGAGCGGCTGGGAATGATCCTGAGCCTCGTTTGCGCTTTCGGGTTTGTCGTTATGAGCCATACGTTCCTCTTTTAGGTTGCAACGCAAGCATTATAAAACGCGGTAAACGCGATGAGCCGGTGGGTTGGTATCCATTCTGTTTCGCGGCCTGCAACCGACAGGTGTATTTGCGGGTACAGACCAAGTCGCGGTCGCGTGTTGTGGGATTATACTGAGACAAGCATAAAGAATCGGCGCCCCTGTTGTGCGCCGTGGCATTAAGAGGTGCATATGGCAGAGAAACTCATTCCGCTGGTGGACGCGCAGTCGATTGTTCTGTCGCACGTTGCTCCGACCGATCTCGTCGAGATTCCCGTGTGGCAGGCCGCCGGTCTTCCCTTGGCCGAGGACGCCGTGGCCGATATCGACATCTCGCCGTTTGCCAACAGTGCTATGGACGGATATGCCGTGCACTCGGCCGATCTTGCGGCG
>CAJMRR010000099.1 GCA_905215835.1 uncultured bacterium
GTGAGCAGCTTGGTGAGCGTGGTCTTGCCGGCACCGTTCTGGCCGACGATGCCCACGAGCTCGCCAGGATAGAGCGTCAGGCTAAGGTCGTGTACGGCGGCGCCGCCATTGGGATAGGCAAACTCAACATGGTCGAAGGTGAGTACGGGTTCGGCGTCCTTGGCATGAGGACGCAACGACGGTGCATGCGGGGAACCGGTGGGCGCCTGGGCTTCGATGGCCGCGTGTGCGGGGTCGACGATGCCCGAAATCAGGCGCTCAGCCTCATCGACATCCAAGCAGGGGGTACCGCTTACCAGGCCATCGGCCTCGAGGATATTGAAGATACGCGTGACGCGAGGGCAGTCGACGCCGATGGCACGGAGCTCGTCGGTATGCGCGAAGACCTCGTGTGGCTCGCCCTGCAGCGCAATTTCGCCATGGTTGAGCACGAGCACGCGGTTGCAGTACTCCGAGAGCAGAGCGACCTTTTGCTCAACGACGACGATGGTGATTCCAAGTACGCGGTTTGCCTCACGCAGCGTCTCGAAGACCAATGTGGAGCTGGCGGGGTCGAGTGCCGCGGTGGGCTCGTCGAGAACCAAGACGCGCGGACGCATGGCGAGGATGGCGGCGATGGCTACCTTTTGCTTCTGTCCGCCCGAGAGGGTTGCGATCTCGCGGTCGCGCAGGTCGCTGATGCCGACGGTCTCGAGCGTTTCGCTCACGCGCTGCTCGATCAGGTCGTGGGGAACGCCAAAGTTCTCGAGGCCAAAGAGCATCTCGTCCTCGACGACCGAAGCGACCATCTGCGTGTCGATATCCTGCAGCACACTGCCGACGATCTGTGACACGTCGGTCAGCGAGACCTCGCAGGTGTCATGGCCGTCAACCATGACGGACCCAAAGAACGCGCCGGTGTAGTGGTGGGGCACGGCACCTGACAGGCAGGCGGCAAGCGTAGACTTGCCGGCGCCCGAGGGCCCGATGATGCCGATGAAATCTCCCTTGTTCACGCTGAGCGAGATGTGGCTGAGCTCCTGCTCGGTCTGCGTGCCATAGGAGAACGAGACATCGTCGACGTTGATGATCGTTTCCATGGATACCTTTCATAGTCATTGGGGACGTTCTTAAATGACTAATTATGACTAATCGCTTAAGAACGTCCCCAAAAGCTATCTTTTTTGAATAATGGAGCACGGAGACGGCTTTACGAGGGGCCCCGGGTTGGCGCGAAAGAGGAGCGAAGCGTACTTGGGAGCGCGAGCGACGAATGAACGCCAAGATGGGGTGGCTCGTAAAGCCGAGCGGGTTAGTTGAGCTTCAGGGCCTTCTGGATGGGCAGATAGAGGGCGCCGACCAGAATGGCGTTAAAGACGGCGGTCATGGCGACGACGGGCAGCATGGCGGCGGCGAGCTCGCCGACCACGCCGAGCATGGCCATCTTGATGATCATGAAGATGACGCCGGAGACAAAGGTGGTCAGGAAGGTTGCGACAATGGCGATGGCGGGCTTGACCTGACCGTTCTTGCCGGCGGCGTTGACGATGCCGGCCATGAGCATGGCGGCGATGCCCTCGGCGGCAAAATCGACGAACGGCGAAGTGGTGGTGATCTGGATCACGGCAGCCGAGATGAGGCCAATGACGAGCGCCTGGCCGATGTTGGGGCGAACGACCAGGATGGTGAGGCAGAAGGCCGAGATGATGAACTCGGGGCTGATCATGCCGCCCGAGATGCCCGAGATGGCCTTGCCGACGGTGAAGTTGAGGATGAAGCCGGCAGCGAGCAGGATGGCGAGCAGGACGAGGGCGCGGACGTCGAGTTTGCCGCGGTCGGCGGTCTGGACGGTGCGGGGCTGGGCGGCGGTGGTGTTCTGAGACATGGTGAAAATCCTTTCGGAATGGGGGTGCAAGAGAAAAGCGGAGGCGCGTGATGCGAATGCGATCGGGCTCGAGATAGAAAAAAGCCCCCGGTCGAAACCGGAGGCCTTCCAATCACCTAGAGCGCAAAAACAGGCGTGAGGGACTCACTGTCGACCGATCGTATTCGCATCACGCCACCACCAGTTGTTGAGAGACTTCATCGTGTTCTTCATGTTGGTGGCTCCTTTCGTGATGCCGTGGCGCGGTCGCACCTAGTTGCTGTTGCGCTGCACTATAGCACAGCGAAGTGTGTGCGGGGAAATCTTTTTTGAAAAGATTTCAGGCGGTTTCCCGCCGGTCAAAAGAGCGGGCTGAGCGGGCGTGGTGACTCATGTGCCCCGCCCGCTCAGCTAGGACATGAGGGCCTTAGGCCTTCTTGCGACGATAGATCACGTAGGCGCAGACACCGATGATGACGACGGCGCCAACGGCCATGGCGGCCATGTTGTTGCCCCCGGACTTCTCCTCGGTGACCTCTTCCTCTTCGGCCTCGGGCTCGGCCACGTCCTCATCGGAAAGGGCCTCGTCGGCGTAGGTGATGGACTCGACCAGGCAGTCGTTGTCGGCATCGTAGTCACTCGGGACGAACTCCTCGGAGAAATCCTCCTCCTTGAGGTAGTCACGCATCTCCTCGAGCATAGCCTTGCACTTGAGGTAGGTGTTCTTGGTGGCAGCCTTGCCGGCCTTGTTGGCCAGGGCCATGCGGGCCTCGGTGCCTTCTTCGGCCTGCATGGCCTCGTCGACGGTCAGGTTCTGCTCGATGAGTTCCTTCTGCAGGGCGTCGAGATAGGCGCGGACGCCGGTGGCGCAGCGGTCGCGGTTCTCATAGGCGAGCGTGTTGATGTCCATGAGGACGTAGTTGATGGAGTTCTTGGGCTCCTCGTTGTTCACGACATCTTCCTCTTCGCAGTGATCGAAGGAGACATCCTGATCGCTGAAGTAGGGGCTGACCTCGGTGAGCAGTGCGGAGTAGAGGGGGATGGCGACGGAGAACTCAGCGTTGGAGAGCATCTTCCACTGGATGGTCGCGATCTCGGGATCCATGCCGTGACGGATCTGGAAGGTGTGGATCTCGGTGTTGCGGTTGGAGCCGATGGCATAGGCGCCGTCGGTGTTGGCGTTGAGGCCGGCGACATTCTCGCCGCGAGCGGCAAAGGAACGAATCATCTCAAAGGTGTTCCAGTCGGACTTGCCGGGCTGGAAGAACAGCGGCTGCATCTCGTGGACCAGGGCGCCGGTCGTGGCGCGAGCCTCTTCGCGCTCGTCCTTGACGATCTCGTAGTCAGTGCCTTCAGCCAGCGGGGCCATGAAGTAATCGCGACCCTGGATATAGCGCGACCACTGGTGCATACCGGCCTCGTCGATCTCCTCGCCGTAGGTCTTGGCGACGTCGAACTTGCCGTCGGTGTACTCGGCAAAGCCCTTCTCCTTAGGCATGGACTCGATGCCCTCGGAATGGAGACAGTTCTCGGTGTCATCGAGGTCGACGTTATAGGTGAGGTTGCCGATGTTGGGGTTGAGCGAGGCGATGTCATCGGCGAGCTTCATAGCAATCCACTGATGGCCGGAAAGCGCGGCGAACAACCAGGTCTCGGTGCTGTCGGCGATGATGATCTGATCGTTGGAGCAGACGCCCTGCTCGTCGATCAGGCTGCCGATGAGCTCGACACCCTCGCGGGCCGTGGCGCTCTCGCCCAGGATGACGCTGGCATAGCTGTATTCGCCAATGCCAGTCTCCTCGGTGATGGGGTCGGCTTTTTCGGCCTTCTCGTTATAGGAGGTGCTCAACGTGGCAGAGCAGGAGACGCCCTTCTCGTTGATGCCTGCTTCGGAATATGCGTCGTAGCGATCTTCCCACTGCGAGGGGTTGTCGCGAACGAAGGTGTAGCGGTGGGTTGCGCCCTTGGACTTGTACTCAAAACCGGACTCGACCGAGGTGTACTCGTTGCCGTCCTTGTGTGCGGGCTCAATGCCAAAGTGCTTGACATAGCGCGGACCGAAGTCCTCGGAACGGCCGTAATACGTGTTGCCGTCTGCCGTGAGCTTGCTGCCCATGTAGATCTGGGTGCAGGCGAGTGCCGAAGTCGGCATGGCCATGATGGCCGCTGCTCCAAACGCAAGGCCGCAGCCGAGCTTTTTGAGCGTGTTGACAGGATGAGTAAACCTCATAATCCCTCCCAACCGTTGAAACCCCGCGAAACCGTACGGAGCTTCAGCTAATAAATACATCTATTAGCCTATCGGAAGTCTAAAGAGTATTCATCTAATTCGACGAAATACTCGATGAGCGTCCCAAAATATGCGATAAGCGGATAAGAATACTCATTTCGTAGCTTTACTTAAATAAAGGCACCCTGCAATTACTGTATCTGAATAAAGCGCCTTGCACGGGGCGCAAAGAAAATCCCCTGCTGTTTGGCAAATGCATAAACAGCAGGGGAGACGATAATTGGATGAATATCATACCAATGTGGAATTACTTCTTCCGGCGGTGGATCACGTTGATCGCATAGCCGACGAGCATGGCCAAAACGATGATGATAAAGCCGAGCAGGGGATTGTCGTTCATAGGGTCCTCCTATTTTCCGAGCGGGGAGAATTCGTCGACGATGAGGTCGAGGCATTGTGGAAGCGCGCGGGCTCCAAAGACGCCCGAATTGCTGGAGATAATTTCGCCATCGAACTGCATGCCCAGCGACGGGGTGCAGGTAATCTTGGCTTCCTTGGTCTGGATGATCTTGAATTGCGGGCGCCCGAGTACCTTGCCGGCGGGGTCAAGCGCAGCGGTGATCACGGTAGGCAGCAGCTGCACGGTGCGCACGGGTTCGATGACCGCAATGTCGACCATGCCATCGTTCATACGGCAGTCGGGGAACAGGTTGATGTCGTTTTGGATGACCGAGGTGTTGCCGGCCATGCAGCAGATGCCGTCGAGCTCCTCGACAATGCCGTCATGCTCAATCGTAAAGTGCGCCACCGTGGGATTGGGCGTGGCGAGCGCGGAGAGGAAGTAGGCGATCTCGCCGATGTCGTTTTTGGTGGGGGCGGCCTTCATCATGATCTCGGCGTCGAAGCCCGAGCCGGCGATGATGATAAAGCCGTGGCGCTTCTCGTTGCCGTTCTCGTCGAGCCAAAAGAGCTCACCCATGTCGACTTTGACCGTGCGACCGGCACGGCAGGCCTTGGCGAGCGCCGCTGCCTCGGGGGCATTGCCGATGTTGTTGAAGAACAGGCAGGCTGTGCCGGAGGGGAAGACGAGCGTGGGGACACCGCACCCGCGCATCTGGTCGAGCACGTTGGAGACGGTGCCGTCGCCGCCCGAAACGACCACGCGGTCAAACTCGCGCACGTCTGCCACGGCATCCTCGGGCTCCATGCCATCGCCGATAAAACGCATCACGACCTCGTCGCCGCCCTGCGCGAGGGCGTGCGTGAATGCGTAGATTTCATCTGAGCTGGGGCCCGATGCCGGGTTGTGGATGATAAGGCAGCGCATACTTACGTTCCCGTTCTGTGACTAACCGAGTATAGTTGTAAGGCAATGCCGATATCCTACCCGTGTTTTTCGGGCCTAACCTTATTCGATGGGTTGATATGTACATTTCCACACATCAGGCTCTACTCGACTTTTGCCAGCGCGCCCGTGAGTTCGACGCGATTGCCGTCGATACCGAGTTTTTGCGCGAGCGCACGTTCCATCCGCGTCTATGTTTGGTTCAGATTGCCACCCCTGCTGAGAGCGTCGCGGTCGATCCCCTGGTAATCGACGACCTATCGCCGCTGGCCGAGCTTATGGCCGACGAGAGCGTGACCAAGGTCTTCCACGCGTGCTCGCAGGATATGGAGGTCATGCTCCATACCGTGGGCGTGCTGCCACGACCGATTTTCGATACGCAGGTCGCCGCCGCCTTTTTGGGCGAGCGCCAGCAGATTTCGTATGGCGCGCTTGTGCAGACGTTCTGCGGCGTATCGCTGCCCAAGACCGAGTCACTGACCGACTGGTCGCGCCGCCCGCTGACCGATAAGCAGATTGAGTATGCGATCGATGACGTCAAGTACCTGATCGTCGCCTATACCGAGATGATGAGCCGCCTGCGCGAGCTGGGCCGTGTGGACTGGGTGCTCGACGAGCTGCGCCCGCTGGCTGACGAGTCGCACTATCGCGCCGATCGCCACGAGGCGTTCCGCAAGGTCAAGCGCATCAATTCGTGCAGCCGTCATCAGCTGGGTATCGCGCGCGAGCTCGCCGCCTGGCGCGAGGACCGCGCCGAGCGGCGCAACATCCCACGCAAGTGGGTCATGTCCGACGACACGCTGCTAGCGCTCGTTAAGCGCAATCCCGTGCGCGTTGAGGAGTTCCGTAGCATTCGCGGTACCGATCAATTGGGGGAGCGCGACGTGGACGGTGCGCTCATGGCCATCAAGCGCGGTGCGAGCTGTCCGCACGATCGCCTGCCGCTCTTGGTGCGCGGACATCGTCAGATTTCGCCGGAGCTGGAGAGCGTGACTGACCTTATGTATGCGCTTATCCGCCTGGTTGCCGAGCGCTCAGGCGTTGCGACCTCGGTCATTGCCTCGCGCGATGACCTGGCCGACTACATTGAGCATCCCGAGCAGAGCCGCCTGCGCGAAGGTTGGCGCTTTGAGCTTGTGGGCTCGCGTCTGGACGATCTGCTCTCGGGCAATATGGGGTTGACGGTGAAGGACGGAAAAATCGAATTGCTGTAGGTATATAGTTACGCGGTTTTACCAAACCGCGTAACAGCTCGACGCTGCAAACGGCCGAGAGCGGCAATCTGACGTTCAATCGTCGCTCGCGTACCAAAGTACGCGTCGCTTCTCTTTCACGTCACCTTGCTCGCTCTCGGCCGTTTTCGCTGACATTGCCAAAACATTGATGTTGATTTGCTGGTCAGTCGAATGGGTAAAATGCCTCCAACGTGTAACTCGATTCGGAGGAATTCGCATGCCTTATTACTATGGATACGGCTTTGGCATCGACCCGCTGTACCTGCTGGTTGTTCTTGTCTGCACGGTGCTTGGCCTTGCCGCACAGAACTATATCAACTCGACGTACAAAACCTGGTCCAAGGTTCGCTCGGACGGCGATACGGGTGCCACGGTCGCTCGCCGCATGCTCGATGCCAACGGTTGCAACGCCGTGGGTATCGAGGGCGTTGCCGGCGAGCTCACCGATCATTACAACCCGCAGGACAACAACCTGTATCTGTCGGATGCCAACCGTTCGGGCGGTTCGGTCGCAAGCGTTGCCGTCGCCTGCCACGAGGCGGGCCATGCCGCCCAGCGTCAAAGCGGCTATGCCATGATGAAGGTGCGCACCGCCCTGGTTCCGGTTGTCAACTTTACCCAGAACACCTGGACCATCGTGTTGCTCTTGGGCCTTTTTATGAACATTGCCGGGCTCACAACCCTCGCGTTGATCTTCTTCTCGTTTAGTGTGTTGTTCCAGTTGGTTACGCTGCCGGTCGAGATTGATGCCAGCCGCCGCGCCGTGGCATATATTGAGCAGTCGGGTATGAGTTCCAAGCAGGTCAACGGTGCCAAGAAGGTGCTGACGGCCGCCGCGCTTACCTATGTTGCCGCTGCGCTCACCTCGATTATTCAGCTGCTCTATCTTATGGCTCCC
>CAJMRR010000100.1 GCA_905215835.1 uncultured bacterium
GGTGCGGATCCGCGCAGCGGATGCGCGGAATCCTATACGCCGCACCATTTGAGATTGAAGCTCCCGGCAACGGGGGCTTTTCTTTTACGTAAGCACTGCATGGATTCGAACCTCGGTCGAGGCGCGGGCGTAAAGCGGACTATTTCCTGTCGACTCGTGTAAGATTTCGAGTAGGTGTCGCGGCCCATCCGTGACCACTCCTTCTTCAAGCGACCGATCAGGGTGATACTTCGTGGCAGAGCGTCCGACATACAAGCTCAGGTTTCTCGATCCCAAGAAGCGCTTTCCGGCGATGCCCGAGCAGCCTGCGGGGCGCTCATATGGCGTGGTCTGGAAACTCTTTGGCGAGGACCCGCATGAATCATGCTATGTCGTCGAATTCGTCGGCAAAAGCCATGTGTCGCTTTTGGGCTACGTGAGCGTTTCGGGTGAGGTCTATAAGGTGGACCGTCCCGTTAACGAAGTATCGCTGCCCGACGATCCCGACATGCAGCTGATTCTTGACGAGTCCGATTCCAACATCGGTGAGATTGCAGTCAGGGGTACCGATGGGACGATGCGCTCCCGGGCGCGAGTCATCGGCTCTCCCGAAGGCCCCATGCGCGAGCAGTCCGATCACGAGACATGGAATTCGGCCCGCTCCCTTCCTTACGGCGAGTTCATGGCGTCGATGTTCCTGCGCTACGTGATATTTGCCAACTCCGAAAGCGCTATTGCGAACACGGCGGGCGTCGACGGTCTCGATGCGGACATGCAAAACGTTGTCGACAAGATCAAGCTCGTAAAGTTGCCCGAGCCGGTCGAGGTGTTTTTGGGCTTTAACACGTCACCGCTCCCCGATGCTATCGAGACGCTGCTTTACCGCGTTGACCATGCCGAGAATCCGAGCGGTATCGAGCGCTATGCCGCCACCCTTATGAGCGAAATTGACTTGCCCCGTCTGCGCACCATTGCCGCCAAGTCCGAAATGAGCCTGGCGCGCATCGACCGGTCAAAGCTGTTTTATCTCAATTTTGATCGTAGCTTGCTGGACCAGGACGAGATTGACATGCTGCTTGCCATCGAGTGCCGTCTCAACCGCCTCTCCGGCATCCTCGAGCGCATCGGGGCCGGATTGGTCCCTGCGGCATCCTCGCCGAGCCTTGAGGGCTGCGCGCTCTTTGATTCGTGGCATATCGCCAAGACGACCAACGATGTTCCCCGACTGCTCGATACGGCCTCGAGCGATAACCCGTGGGGCAAACCGGGTACGGTGGCTTGCCAGCCGGGCGGTGAGTGGGATGTGCGTACCCGCTTCGCGCGTATCGTCGAGGCACTTAACGTTGTCACACGGCTCGACTATACCTATCGGGCAAACGTTGCCGAGGGGATTATGCTCGTTCGGTTTGGGCAGTCTGTCGTGGATGCCATGCCGCAACGTGAATACGACGCTCAAGATGACGCCTGGCGCGAGCTGGACGAGGACACGCGCGCGGTCTGGGCCGCGGAACACGATGCGCGCGTGGCACTCACGCTTGCGGCAGCGTGTTTTGCCGCGGGCACCTGCATCACGCGCTGCTATGTGCAGATTGCTGCTCCCGACAGTGAGCAGGGCGAGCGCGTTGTCGCAACGTATTTCTTTGGGCGCGCGGCCTATCTGGCCGATTGCGTGCCTGTCGCCAAGGATCTTGAGAGCATGGACATGGACGATATGCCGTGCAAGCGTGTACTTGAGGCGTATGAGTCAACTGCTCCGGAGACGATTGAACCTGCGGAGGTTCATGCTCGTCCGCGTGATGACCATCGCACGCTTCCGCCGGCGCTGCGCGATTTGCTGCTTGCCGATACGGCTGACGAGTTGGAGGTCATGGAAGAGGACGACGACCCATACGTGGCCCGTGTTGTTGAATTGCGCGAGCAGGCAAAAGTCGACCGTACAGGTGCCTTTGAAGGCTTTTCCCGTCTTGTCGAGGAGTTGGAGGCTAAGTGCGCCGTCGCCGAGCTTTTGGCGACAGGTCCGGTTCAAACGCAGTTTTGCGATAACCAGCTGGTGCGCATGGTGCTACCGGTGTTGGAAGAAGACCGCTCTGTGCGAATCCTTCGTGCGCCCGATGCACTGTACTTTGCCCAGCACGAGATCTGCAGCTTTTACGCCGAGCAAGAGGACTTTGAACGAGCACTGCCCGAGGTGCGCCATCTTTACGATCTGGCACGCTCGTCCATGCAATCGCACTTTGCGCTCATCAACGTGCTTGCGCGTCTGGAGCGCTTTGACGAGATTATCGAGGTGGCACGCCACGGCCTACGTATTGCCAGCGATCGTTCTGCAATCGGCTACCTGTTCTATCGCTTGGCGTTTGCCTATTGGAATTGCGATCAGCTCGACCTAGCGCTGGCTTGTTACCGTCTGGTGCCGCGCGGTGAGGAATCGGGCAGTAGTGCGCTGGAAGAAATGCAGGGCCTTATGAATGAGATGGGCGTCAGCGAGCCTCCGACGTTCGAGGAGGCGGTCGAGACCATCCGCAAGGCTGGACTCGAGCTGCCGCCAGTGTCCGCCGTGACGAATCAGCTGGCAGATGCCGCTGTGCAACTGGTCGACAACGGCTTCTTTTTCCTGGCACGCGGTTGCATCTTCCAAATGTGGCGCACCATGGGCAACGACGAGCTCGGCTCCCTCAACCGCTCGCTGGGGTAGGCGAAGCCTCCAAGGAGGAAAGGATGCCAGGCAATTAGAAAATTTCCTCTTGCCCATCCTTGGCTGTTTGGTTACTATAGAACGGCTGTTACGGAGAGCTGACCGAGAGGCCGAAGGTGCTCGCCTGCTAAGCGAGTATGCCCCAAAAGGGCATCTGGGGTTCGAATCCCCAGCTCTCCGCCAGTACGAATTTGAAGAAGGGTCCCATTTGGGGCCCTTTTTTGTGCGGAGAAAGGAGGCTGGGGATTCGAACCCGAGAGGGCACGGGCGTTAAGCAAACGCGAAAGCGTTTGTAGCCCGTGGGCGAAAAGCCGCCAGGCTTTGAAGCCGGAGGGCATGCACAGCATGCCCGGACATCCCCAGCTCTCCGCCAGTACGAATTTGAAGAAGGGTCCCATTTGGGGCCCTTTTTTATTATCAAGAATGGCGGCTGGGGATTCGAACCCTCAAAAAAAGAGGCATCCTTTCGGACGCCTCCTTTCAGTGAGCTTATTATTCTTGCGCCCTACACCTCGGGTGCCTTGGCTACGGTCTCGCTCTCGGCTGTGAGCGGGCGGTTGTCGATGCGGCGGCCCAGGCGGTCGAGCTTCACAAGGAGCCACTCAATGGGATTCGGCCCTGCCCCTTCCTCGTCGGCAACCAGGTCCATAACGGCGATTTTGGTGCCGTCCTGCTTGAGCGTAACGCTGCCCACCTTGTCGCCCACATGCACCGTGCCCGAAAGATCGTCGTGGCTAACCTTTTCGGTCACCTCGCCGGCAAGGGAAAACACGGTCGCTTGCGCCGTAGGATCGGCGAGTGTGGCGTCGATCGTCTTATCCGTCCAGTCGGTTTGGCCAATGCGCGCCATAAGCGGGTTGCCGTTGGCGGTCTTTTCCTGCGTGTTGGCGATCGCGACCGTGACCTTGTGGCCGTAGTACCAATTGGCAAGGGTTGCGGTATCGGTAAAGCGCTGGTCGGTGGTGGTGGAGTTCAAAACGACGGTGTAGATCTCGTCGCCGTCGCGGTTGTAGGCGCTCGTAAAGCAATAGCCCGCGTCGTCGGTGGTGCCGGTCTTGCCGCCGATGTTGCCATCTTGGCCCAGCAAATAGTTATGCGTGTCCATGGAATGCGAATGGTCGGCGCCGTCGGCGCCCGTGACCTCGATCCAGGAATCCTCGCTCGCTACGACCTCGCGGATCGTGTCGTTTTTCATGGCCTCCTGCATCATCAGCGCTACGTCGTGTGCGGTTGAGTGCATATCGCCAGCCCACTCATCAAAGTCCAGACCGTGTGGGTTCTCAAAGACCGTGCCGGTGCAGCCGAGCTTCTTAGCGCGCTCGTTCATGGCCTTCACAAATGTGGCCTCGGCGTCTTTGGTCTTAGGGTCGATCTTCTTGCCCACATATTCGGCGAGCACGATGGCGGCGTCGTTGCCCGAGGGAATCATCAGGCCACGCAGTGCCTGCTCAACGGTAAGCTCGTCGCCTTCGAGCAAGCCGGCGGTCGAATTACCCACGGTGGCTGCGGCGTTGCTCACCGTGACCCTCTCGTCCATTTTGCAATTCTCGACGGTTAGGATTGCGGTCATGACCTTGGTGATCGAGGCGATTTTGACCTGCTCATCGGCGCCGCGCCCATAGTAGACGGTGCCGTCTTTGCCCATGACGAGGGCATTGGTCGCATCGATATCGGGCAGGTTTTCGGCCGTGATGCCGCGCGCATCGGCTGTTTTGCCGCAAACATTGTCGGTCGTGAGCACTTGGGCGCCGGCGACGGTGGGCGCGCCAGCGGCAAGGGCGATAGCGCAGACAAAGCTGGCGGCAAACTGGGCTGAGCGCTTTGCAAAAGAGGTGAGGGACTTCACGGATTTCGCTTTCGACGGGATGGTCTCTTCTGGAACTAGAGTATATCGTTTGCCGGCGTCGGCGATCATCGCGTGCGTGCGTGGCCCACATCCGCGTTCGAACGGGCACAAGGGTGCTTAAGACCGACTTAATCACCCACGCTTGTTGTGTGTGGCGTGCGTCGCCTCAGGCATAATGGAGCGCGAGAGGAGCACGCATGAACGAGCGCATACTGGTAGTTGATGACGAAAAGGCCATCGCCGACTTGGTTGGCATCTACCTTACAAAAGAGGGCTTTGATGTCCAGATTGCCTATAGCGGGGCCGATGCTGCCAAGGCGATTTTGGAGCAGGAGTTCGATTTGGCGCTGCTAGATGTCATGCTGCCCGATATCGATGGGTTTGAGCTGCTGCGTACGATCCGTTCCAGCCATACCTATCCTGTGATCATGCTGACGGCGCGCGATGCCCAGCAAGACAAGATCGGGGGCCTTTCGCTTGGCGCGGACGATTACGTGGTTAAGCCGTTCCGTCCGCTGGAGCTCATCGCGCGCGTGCACGCTCAGCTTCGCCGCTACACCAGCTACGGTAGCCGTGCACAGGCGGCCGAGTCGCCGACCATTCAGCTCGACGGCTTGGAGATCAACCGCGACGCTCGTTCCGTGACGGTGGACGGTGCACCGGTACGCCTCACACCCACCGAGTATTCAATCTTGCTGTATCTGGTCGAGCATCGCGGCAGCGTGGTGGCCGTGGAGGACCTGTTCCGCGCGGTGTGGAGCGAGGATTTTATGCCCGGCTCCAACAATACGGTGATGGTGCACATTCGCCACTTGCGCGAAAAAATCGGCGACGACGCACAAAAGCCACGCTTTATCAAAAACGTCTGGGGCGTCGGCTACATCATCGAATAGCGCCTTTGATGGTGGGGAAGTGGATATGACAAAAGACGATAGGCAGGCATTCGAGGTACCCGATCGGCTCTTTGAATATGTGAGGTCGGTCGTCGACAACCGCGCGCTTGCAACGGTGCTGCTCTTTTTGCTGAGCCTGCTGCTGATTGGCATCGACAACATCGCCGGAATCTTGACGGTGCTGCTTGCCGGCTTTTTGCTGATCGATCGATTTGAGATCGTGCGCCGCTGCATGGTGATTGGCGGCGCCGCGTGGGCCATGACGTTGGCGATTGGCGCCATGGCGCTCGGCGGCATCGAAGGGCCGGTGCTGTTCGATGCCGGCTTTGTATTCAACATGCTTGGCTTTGTGCTGGCGCTTGCCGCGTGCGTGCTGTTCTTGTGTGGCCGCGCCCTGTACTACCAGGGCTACGAACAGGGCGAGCAGCATGCCGATTGTGTGCTGGCCGCTCGTATTCAAGATCGCCTGATCGATCACCCCGACACCTGGGACAACATCGACGGCGACTTCTTGGAGGTCGAGGGCGCCCTTAACCGCGTGCGTGACCGTGAGCGCAAGGTGCAACAGGCCTTGCGTGACGAGTCGCATCGCAAGGACGATCTGGTCACGTACTTGGCACATGACCTACGCACCCCGCTTGCCAGTGTGGTGGGCTATCTTTCGCTGCTGCAAGAGGCTCCTGAGCTGCCGGTTGAGCAACGTGCGCACTTTACGGGCGTGGCTCTCGACAAGGCGCACCGGCTCGATGCACTCATCGAAGAGTTCTTCGATATCACACGCTTTGACTTCCACGATATCGTGCTCACGCGCGGCTATGTTGATCTGGGGTTGCTGCTGGCTCAGGTGGCTGACGAGTTCTATCCCATCCTCAACGAGCAGCATAAGGAAGCCCAAGTTGATATCCACGAGGACCTGACGGTGCTCGTGGATGGCGACAAGATGGCTCGCGTGTTCAACAACATCATGAAAAACGCCGTCGCCTATAGCTATGAGGGCTCGACTATCACGATTGAGGCCGGGCGCCAAGACGATGGCGGCGTGCGCGTTCGCTTTATCAATCAGGGCGATCCTATCCCTGCGGCTAAGCTCAAGGTGATCTTTGAGAAGTTCTATCGCCTGGATGCGGCGCGTGCGACCAATCGCGGTGGTGCCGGTCTGGGCCTTGCTATTGCCAAGGAGATCATCGCGGCACACGGCGGTACCGTTGCATGTGAATCGACGCCCGAACACACGATATTCACCATCGAGCTGCCCGCTGCATAGCCAGCGTGCCCTTACAAACACTTGACAATGCGCTCACGTGCATATGAGCCGCGATTTCTACTATCGATACTGCTGAATTGATATCGATGTGGAGGTATGCGGTATGACGGCTGCTGCGGCTGTGGAGCCCACGGAGCTTGAAGAACTCATGGAAGCGCAGGCCGAGGCCGCGCACGAGCGCGAGGTTGGGGATGCGACTCGCCCCACGGCAGAGGATCTTGCCGCCTCGCCGACGCGCATCGACGTCGAGGGCCTCGACCTGTTCTATGGCGACCATCATGCGCTCAAGGACGTGAATATCAAGATCCGCGACAAGCAGATCACCTCATTTATCGGGCCTTCGGGCTGCGGAAAGTCCACGTTGCTGCGCTGCTTTAACCGCATGAACGACGGCATCAAGGATTGCCGTATCGAGGGCAAGATTGCGCTCGATGGTCAAGATATCCTGGGCGATTACGACATCTGCCGTTTGCGCCAGCGCGTGGGCATGGTGTTCCAGCGCCCCAACCCGTTTCCCATGAGCATCTACGACAACGTCGCCTATGGGCCGCGCGGTATGGGTGTGCGCGACCGCGTCGTGCTCGACGAGCTGGTCGAGGAGTCCCTTCGTCGCGCTGCGCTATGGGATGAGGTCAAGGACAAGCTCAAAGAGTCGGGTCTGGGTCTTTCGGGCGGCCAGCAGCAGCGTCTGTGCATCGCCCG
>CAJMRR010000101.1 GCA_905215835.1 uncultured bacterium
CCCAGCCGTGGGCATGCGGCTATGCTCCCAACGAGCATATGCCCGTCGTGGCCACGACCTTTGCCTCCGAGGTGTCCTGGTTTATGCAGCCGCTCTACACGCTGCGCGACCGCTGCACGGCCGTCTGCTGGTCCATCGCGCACTTCTTCCAGAAGCTCACCGGTGTGGCCGAGGCTGTGGAGCCCGTACCCGACAAGGTTCTCGTCGATGCCCCGCATAAGGGTGTCGAGAAGCTCGCCGACCTCGCGACTAAGCTCGAGGGTGGCAACTACAGCATCTATATCTGCTACATCGTCGCGGCACTCGTGGTGTTCCTCGTGCTCGCCGTGCAAATGGGTTAAGGAGGGGAGAGCATGAACAACATCGTACTTGCCGTTCTGCAGGGCGTGGTCGTCATGGCCGTCGCGCCGTTCTTCTCCGGTCTCGGCCGCGTGATCCGCGCCAAGATGCACAACCGTCGCGGCCCCAGCATCATGCAGGACTATCGCGACCTGGCCAAGCTCTTTGCGCGCCCCGAGTCCCAGAGCGAGGACGCGAGCTTTGCGCTGCGCATTATGCCGCCGCTGTTCTTCGCCGTCGCCTTTATGCTCGCGATGGGCCTGCCGCTCTTTACGGCGCAAAGCCCCATCCCGGTCTTTGGTGACGCCATCACCATCATGTACAGCCTGGCGCTCGCCCGCTTCTTCTTCGCCCTCTGCGGCGTGGATTCGTCCAACGCCTACGCCGGTATCGGCGGCGTCCGCGAGCTGCTCATGAGCGTGCTCATCGAGCCGTCCATGCTGCTGGCGCTGTTTGCCGCCGCCCTGGTGTGCGGTTCCACCGACATCGCCACCATGGGTCAGCACATCATGACGGGCGCCATCGACGCGCCGGTCGCCGTAATCCTCGCCGGCATCGCCTTTGCGATTGCCTGCTACATGGAACTCGGCAAGCTGCCGTTTGATCAGGCCGAGGCCGAGCAGGAGCTTCAGGAGGGCCCGCTCGCCGAGCTTTCCGGCCCGTCGCTTGCGATGGCCAAGCTCGCCATGTCCATGAAGCAGGTCCTGGTCGTCGCCTGGTTCTGCGCGATCTTCGTCCCCTGGGGCGAGCCCGCGACCGTGGGCGCCGCCGCTGTTCTGGGTGCAGTCATCTTCCTGGTGAAGTGCCTGATCGATTTTGTCGTATGCGGCGTGATCGAGAACTCCTGCTCGCGCTCGCGTTTTAAGGTGCTTGGCAATCAGACCTGGGCCGTCGTGGGCATCGCCGTTCTGGCGTTTGTCTTCGTGGTCGTCGGCGTGTAGGAGAAGGGAGAAACAATGTCATTTGCAGTCAGTCTGTCCCTTCTCGGCTTGGTCGCTATCGCGGCCCCGATGGTGGCCTCGGTGCTCGTCGCCCTGTTCCCCCGTCCGTACGCCAAGTGGTTCAGCGTTTTGGGTGCCGCCGTCTCGACGGTCTGCACCATCGCCCTCGCCGCGAATTTCGCTGGCGCCGGCATGCCCGACACGCAGGTCCCCCTGATCTCGTTTGGGCAGACCCTCGTCATGGGATTCACCTTCGATCGCATGAGCACGCTGCTCGCGCCCGCCTTTGTGGGTATCGGCCTGCTTGTCGTGATCTATTCGATTCCCTATATGAGCGAGAATAACCGTGAGCATCCCGACGCACCGCGTCGTCGCTTCTACGCGTACCTCGCGACCTTCATCGGCGCCATGGCCGGCCTTGTGTACAGCTCGACCCTTTTGGGCCAGCTCGTGTTCTTTGAGATCACGGGTGCGTGCTCTTGGGGCCTCATTAGCTACTACATGACGCCTACGGCCAAGAAGGCCGGCATGAAGGCCCTGATCATTACGCATATCGGTGCGCTCGGCCTGTATCTGGGCGCCGCCATCGTGTTTGCCCATACCGGTACCTTCGCCATTACCGCGATTGCCGGCCTCGACGCCAAGCTCAAGGCTATCGTCCTTTTGCTCGTGCTGTTTGCGGCCTGGGCCAAGTCCGCACAGGTTCCCATGTACATGTGGCTGCCTTCGGCCATGGAGGCGCCGACGCCTGTTTCGGCCTACCTGCATGGCGCCTCGATGGTTAAGGTCGGCGTGTGCGTGTTCGCGCGTGCACTCGTCTCTGCCGGCGAGATCCCCGAGATCGTGGGTTGGGTCGCCATCATCGACGCCATGGTCACCATGCTCTTTGGCTTCCTTATGTACCTGCCGCAAAAGGACATGAAGCGTCTGCTGGCCTTCTCCACGATCGCCCAGCTCTCCTATGTGTTCTTTGGTCTGGGCCTTTCGGTCTTTGGCAGCCAGCTGGCCTTCGATGGCGCCGTCTGCCACATCTTTAACCACGCTTTCGCCAAGACGCTGTTCTTCCTGATCGCCGGTTCGTTCTCCTTTACGCTCGGCACGCGTATGCTGCCCAAGCTTCGCGGCATCGTAAAGAAGTACCCGATCTCGGGCGTGGGCTTCGGTGTCGCGGCACTCGCTATTGCCGGCGTGCCGCCCATGAACACGTTCTTCTCGAAGTTCCAGATCATCGCCGGCGGCTTCTCTGTGGGTGCCGGTAACGTCGCGATCCTGGTGCTCGTGTGCATCATGGTCGCCGAGACCGTCGCCACCTTCGCCTGGTTCCTCAAGTGGATGGGCTATTGCCTGCCCGGCGAGCCGAGCGACGAGGTCGCCGCGGGAGCCCCGCTTCCCCGCGCGATGGCGTTCGTGTTCATCGTGCTCATCATCATGGTTATCGTCAGCGGCCCGCTTTCGGCCAGCTGGATCGGTTAGGAGGTAGAACGACATGGGTTATTCGATCGTCAACATCCTTGGCGGCCTTCTGATCGTCACGTCCACCATGGTGGTCGTCTCAAAGAACATCAAACATGCCATCAACTGGTATGCGGTGCAGTCGCTGGTGCTCGTGGGGCTGCTCGCTACGCTCGGTGCCACCACCGGTGCGCAGGAGCTGCTTATGTGGGCCGGATCTGCCTTTATCACCAAGGTCGTCCTGGTCCCTTATATCCTCAACCGCGCATACAAGAAGATGGGCGAGCCGAGCGACGCATCACTCAAGGCCGGCCTTAAGCCCGCGTGGGCCATCTGCATCATCGCCGTGGAGGTCGCGATTTGCTTTGCCGTCGTGACGCAGATCAGCCTTCCCACGGCCGAGGTCGCAACGCCTGCGCTCGCTATTAGCTTCGCTCACTTCTTTGTGGGCCTCACCTGCATCATCTCGCAGCGCAACATCATGAAGCAGATCTTTGGTTACTGCCTTATGGAAAACGGCAGCCACGTGACGCTCGCGCTTTTGGCCCCCACCGCTCCCGAGATCATCGAGATCGGTATCGCCACCGACGCCATCTTTGCCGTCATCATCATGTCCATCGTCGTGCGTCGCATTTGGGACGACTCCCACTCGCTCGATGCGCGCGACCTGTCCGAGCTGAGGGGGTAGTCCATGGAAACGTTGATTCTCGCCCTGCTCGCGACTCCTTTGGCGTTCTCGCTGGTTATGGCGTTTTTGCCCAAGAACACGTCCTATAACGTGTTTGCCGGTCTCAACCTGGTCTCCGTCGCAGCCGTCCTGGTGCTGTCGATTATGACGGCCGGTGACGTCCTTATGAGCGGCGAAACCGCGAGCGCTCTTGGCCTGTGGTTCCACCTCGATTCGCTGGGCGCCATCTTTTTGCTGCTCATCGGCTTTATCGGTTTTCTTACGGGGCTGTTCTCGCTGCCCTATGTAAAGGCCGATATCGAGGAGGGCTCCATGCCCGCCGAGCGCGCCAAGCAGTATTTTGCACTGTTTAGTCTGTTCGTGTTTACCATGCTGCTCGCGTGCCTGTCCAACAACATGATCCTCACGTGGGCCGCCGTGGAAGCAACCACGCTTTCCACCGTGTTCCTGGTGGGTATCTACAAGAACAAGACGGCCCTCGAGGCTTCTTGGAAGTATGCGATGGTCTGCACCGCCGGCGTGGCCTTCGGCCTGTTCGGTACGCTGCTGATCTACGCCAACGCCGCCGACGTGATTCCCAACGCCCACGAGGCCGCATTCCTGTCGTGCGTGCTGCCGTATGCCGACCAGTTCGACCCGACGCTCATGCGCCTTGCCTTTGCGTTTATCGTGATCGGCTTTGGCACCAAGGCCGGCCTGTTCCCCATGCACACTTGGCTGCCCGATGCCCACTCCCAGGCCCCGAGCCCTGTCTCGGCCCTGCTCTCGGGCGTGCTGCTTAAGTGCGCCATGCTTGTGATCATGCGCTTCTACGGCTTTACTATCCAGGCTGTGGGTGCCGAGTATCCGCAACTTTTGCTGTTGATCGTCGGCACGCTGTCCATTTTGGTGGCGGCACTTTCGATGTTTCGCCAGGACGACCTCAAGCGCCGCTTTGCGTACTCGTCTGTGGAGAACGTGGGCGTTATCGCCCTGTGCCTGGGTATCGGTGGCCCGCTGGGTATCGCCGCGGCCCTGCTGCACTGCGTGTTCCACGGCTTTACCAAGACGCTTGCCTTCTGCGTGTCCGGCAACATCCAGCACGCCTTTGGTACGCGTAGCCTGGCCAAGATCCAGGGCGTCGTCGAGGTTGCCCCCGCAACCGCCGCGCTCGCCGTCCTGGCGCTGCTCGGCCTTGCCGCCTTCCCGCCCTTTGGCATGTTTATCTCCGAGTTCCTGACTTTTGTCGCCGGCGTTACCGCCGGTCCCATGTGGCTGGTCGTCGTGGTCGCCCTCGGTCTTACCGTGGCCATCTCCGCGCTCACCCGTATCGCACTCAAGTCGGTATTCGGCCATGCGCCCCAGGGCATGGGCAAGCATGAGGCCCCGGCGCTCATGCTTATCCCCGAAATCATCCTGGCTGTCATGATCTTGTGGTTTGGCATCGCCACCCCGCTGCCTCTCGTGCACGGTGTGGAGACCGCGACCGGCATCGTGCTCGAGCAGAGCACCGAGGAACTTCACGCGACGCCGATGTACCGCGCTGTGTTCGGTACCGAGACCGCTCAGAGCGAGGTGGAGTAACGAATGATTGAAACTGAGAACAAGGTGTACGCCCGTCGCTGCGAGAGCCATGTCGAGGCCCTGCGCCGCGCCGTTCCGGGCTGCATCGAGAAGGTCGAGTGGCAGTGCGAGGACCAGCTGACGATCACCGTCAAGCAGGACAAGCTGCCCGAGGCCGTCCACTACCTGTATTACGAGCGCTACGGCTGGATTCCCGTGATCATCGGCAACGACGAGCGCAGTCTGTGCGGTCGCTACGCCGTGTACTATGTCATCTCCATGGAGGGGGAGGACCCCGGCTGGGTGACCGTGCGCACCGAGGTCGATCCCGCCAAGATGACGTTCCCGTCCGTGACGCCGTTCGTCCCCGCCTGCGTGTGGGGCGAGCGCGAGCTGCGCGACATGTTCGGTCTGATCCCCGAGGGTCTGCCCGATCGTCGCCGCCTGGTGCTGCCCGACGATTGGCCCAGCGGCCTGTATCCGCTGCGCAAGGACTCCATGGACTACCGCTTCCGTCCCGCTCCCGCGAGCGACATGGAAAACTACGAGTTCTTGGCCGACACCAAGGGCAAGGAGACCACGCTCGTCCCCATGGGCCCGTTGCACATTACCTCCGACGAGCCCGGCCACTTCCGCCTATTTGTCGAGGGCGAGACGATCGTCGACGCCGACTACCGCCTGTTCTACGTGCACCGCGGCATGGAGAAGGTCGCCGAGACGCGCCTGAACTATGACGCCGTGACGTTCCTCGCCGACCGCATCTGCGGCATCTGCGGCTGCGCCCACTCGGTGGCCTATGCCGAGGCCGTCGAGCGCGCCCAGGGCATCCATGTCCCGCCGCGCGCCCAGTACATTCGCGCCATCATGCTCGAGGTCGAGCGCCTGCACTCGCATCTGCTCAACATTGGCCTGGCGTCGCACTACACGGGCTTCGACTCCGGCTTCCAGCAGTTCTTCCGCGTCCGCGAGAAGTCCATGGACCTGGCCGAGAAGCTCTCCGGTCACCGCAAGACCTACGGCCTCAACGTGATCGGCGGCGTGCGTCGCGACATTTTGGCCGAGCAGAAGCTTTCCACGCTCACGACCATCCACCAGCTGCGCTCCGAGGTTCAGGAACTCGTCGACGTCTTGCTCTCCACGCCCAACTTTATTGAGCGCACGAGCGGTATCGGCATCTTGGACCGCAAGATCGCACGCGACTTCTCGCCGGTCGGCCCGCTCATGCGTGGCTCGGGCTATGCCCGCGACGTGCGCTTTGACCATCCCTTCGACGGCTACGCCGATCCGGATGTTCAGAAGATGCATGCTGCCACGGCCGACACCTGCGATGCCTTCGGCCGCACCGCCGTTCGCATCCAGGAGGTCTACGATTCGATCGACATGATCGAGACCATGCTCGAGAACTGCCCGTCGGGCCCCATCCTCACCACGGATTGGGAGTACACCCCGCACAAGTACGCCATCGGCGCCACCGAGGCGCCGCGCGGCGAGGACGTGCACTGGGCCATGCTCGGCAACAACCAGAAGTGCTACCGCTGGCGCGCCAAGGCAGCTACGTACAGCAACTGGCCGGTCCTGCGCTACATGTTCCGCGGTAACACCGTGGGCGACGCGGCGCTGATCGTCGGCTCGCTCGACCCGTGCTACTCCTGCACCGACCGCGTGACGGTGACCGATGTCGCCGCCAAGCGCGACCACGTGCTCGACAAGGAGCAGTTCGAGAACGTCTGGCGCGACAAGTCGCCGCTTGCGGGCGAGGGCACCATGGCCGCTCCGCTCGATGAGGAGGCGCTCTAATATGCTGAAGCTTTGGAAGGTTAACGCCAAGGCCGGCGACGCGACGGTCAAGTACCCGTTTGCGCCGTTCCCCACCAATAAGGACATGCGCGGCAAGCCCGAGCACAATGCTGAGCTCTGCATCGCTTGCGGTGCCTGCGGCGTGGCGTGCCCGGCCGATGCCATTCGCATGGACACCGACCTTGCGGCCGATACCATCACCTGGTCGATCGACTACGGCCGCTGCATCTTCTGCGGCCGTTGCGAGGAGGCCTGCCCCATGGAGGCCATCAAGCTCACCGAGGAGTTTGAGCTGGCCGTCATGAGCAAGGATGACCTCACCAGCAAGAGCGTCTATACGCTCGAGCACTGCTCGCGCTGCGGCAAGCCGTTTGCCCCGCATAAGGAGATCGACTACGCCAAGCGCCTGCTGCAAAAAACCGGCGGCATGGAGGCCATCCAGGCCGCCCGTACCGTCGGTATGTGCCAGGAGTGCAAGCGCGAGCTCGACGCCCTGCGCGCCGCCTCGGCCGTAAAGACCGGTAACGCGCGCGGCATGGCTGCCAACGAGACGCTTGCGTCCGGTGAGCCCCAGGGCCCCGGCATGGAGTATCTGGGCGGCCACGGCGTGAACCCGG
>CAJMRR010000102.1 GCA_905215835.1 uncultured bacterium
CCGGCGTCTCCTGCTCGCTTGCAGGCTCGGACGTGGGCTCCGGTTCGCCAAACGGCAACGAGGGCTGCACCACGCCGCCCGGAAGCTTGGCCTCCGGCTTAGGCTCGCCCAGCAACTTGCCGCGACGGCGGCGAGCCGGCTTCTCGGCCTCACGCGCAGCCTCGGCAGCCGCCTCGCGCGCCTTCTCGGCAACAAACGCCGCTGCCGAGGTATCGAGCTGCACCGTTGCGTGCGTGCGGGCGGGCGCGGCGACCTCGCCGGCATGCATCACGATGACGCCGCAGGTACTCGTCTTAACAAACTCGACCATCTTGGGATCGGTGAAGCCCGTCACGTCGTTGACGATCGAGGCGCCGCAGCGCACGGCCGCCTTGGCAACCGCCACATGACGCGTGTCGATCGAGACGATGGCGCCCTCCTTGGCCAGCGCGCGCACCACGGGCAGCACGCGGCGAGCCTCCTCGTCGGGGTTGACCGGGGTAAAACCAGGGCGCGTGGACTCGCCGCCCACGTCGATGATGTCGGCGCCGGCGTCGAGCATCGCCAGGCCGTACTCGATGGCGGCATCGGGGTCGAAGTGCTCTCCGCCATCGCTGAACGAATCGGGCGTCACGTTGAGGACGCCCATGATGCGCGGACGGTCAAAGCTGAGCTCGTACTTTCCGCACCGCCATGTCTTGCTGTCGTTCGCCATGAACATCCTCCTAAAATGCCCACGCCGCCGAGCTTGGGGAGCTGGCGGCGGGGTCGCTTTGCACTCAGTCTTTCTATTGTATCCGCGCGCGCGGGCTAGAACGCAAACGCGGCCGCGATGTCGCAAGAAATCAGCAGGTCGGCATTTGCATCCTGATCGGTGGGAGCAAGGTTGCATATGGCCAGCGTATCGCCGGTAAAGTATCGCGTAAGGCCTGCCGCCGGATACACCACGAGCGAGGTCCCGCCCACAATGAGGGCATCGGCCGCGGCGATGGCGGCAACGGCACCGGTCAGCACATGCTCATCGAGCGGCTCTTCGTAGAGCACTACATCGGGCTTGATGCGGCCGCCGCACGCGGGGCACGCAGGCACGCCCGCGGCATCCTCGTGCTCGCGCGAGCAAATCCACTCGGCGCTATAGACCGCGCCGCACGACTGGCAAATGTTGCGATGGACCGATCCGTGCAGCTCGAACACGCGCTGTGAGCCGGCCATCTGATGCAGGCCGTCGATATTTTGCGTCACCACGGCATTTAGCTTGCCGGCGCGCTCCAGCTCGGCCAGCTTGGTGTGGCAGCGGTTGGGCTTAGCGTTAAGCGCGATCATCTTGGTGCGGTAAAAGTCGAAGAACTCCGCAGGATGCGCCTCGTAAAAGCTATGCGACAGCATGGTCTCGGGCGGATAGGCAAACTGCTGGTGATACAGGCCGTCCACGCTGCGGAAATCGGGGATGCCGCTCGCCGTGGAAACACCCGCGCCGCCAAAGAAGACCACGCGCTTGTGGGTGTCAAACAGATCCGCCAGCGCGGCAGAGGCCTGCCTGGGGTCCGATATTGCCTGCGTCATATGAGTCCTCCGTCCGTGTCTCCGGGACGGCGGCGTTCGCACTATCACTCGCGGACTCCGCCCCGCTCTTGTTGCGTTAATCTTAAGCCTGCCAACCCCGTCGAAAGGACACCATGCCTCAGACTTACACTTTCGCCTCGTGGAACGTCAACGGCCTGCGCGCCGTGCTCAAAAAGGACCCGAGCTTTATCCAGATCGCGCAAGAACTCGGCGTCGATATCTTGGCGCTGCAAGAGACCAAGCTGCAGGAGGGCCAGGTCGATATTGACCTGCCCGGCTATCACCAAACCTGGAGCTACGCCGAGCGTAAAGGCTATTCGGGCACTGCGGTCTTTAGCCGCCAGGAACCGCTGCGCGTGCTGCACGCCGACGCACTGCTACCCTACGCCGGCGAGAACGAGGCGGCCGAGCTCGTCGCCCAAGCCGCGACCGAGGGCCGCGTCTGCGCGCTCGAGTTCGACAAGTTTTGGTTTGTGGATGTCTACACGCCTAACGCCCAAAATGAGCTCGCGCGCATCGATGTACGCATGGCCTGGGACGATGCCTATCGCGACTTTTTGAGCGCACTTGAACGCGAGACCGGTAAGCCCGTCGTAACCTGCGGCGACTTTAACGTGGCGCATGAGGAGATCGACCTTAAGAACCCCAAGTCCAACCGCGGCAACGCGGGCTTTTCGGACGAGGAGCGCGGCAAGTTTACCGAGCTGCTCAACGCCGGGTTTACCGATACCTGGCGCGCGGCAAACCCCGACGTCGAGGGCGTCTACAGCTGGTGGAGCTATCGCTTTAATGCCCGCAAGAACAACGCCGGCTGGCGCATCGACTACTTCCTGGTAAGCGACGCAATCGCCGACAACGTACGCGACACCGGCATCCGCGGCGACATCTTTGGCAGCGACCACTGCCCCGTCACCCTCACGCTAGAGCTCTAGCCCCAAGTAATTCCTCTAGGGGACAGAGGAAAACAGATCATGTGACCCCTCTCCCCCTATAAGTTGCGGTGGAATAGTTCCTGTTTGGGCAGCAAATAGCCAAAAACGAGAACTATTCCACCGCAAGTTCGTGTGGGAACGCGAAATGCCCTACAGTCCGTATTTCACGACGACACGGTTAATGCGACGGCACCAAGGCTTGTACAAGGCGGCCAAGAACACGCAGGTCGCGAGGCCGTGTGTGATATCGAACGGCACTGCCGTGGCAAGACGCGCCATGGCACCCGCCCACGTGAGCGGTTGAACAAAACCGATAATGTCGTAGGCGTTGATCACAACGCCGTACAGCAAACCCGAAGCAAAGCCGTAGGTCAGCAGCGCCGACATACGCACGGCGCCATCGGCGCGATCAAAAGCGCCGGCATGCGCCAGCGCACCGCCAACGTATCCCACGAGCCCCCAGGCATACATCTGCCACGGCGTCCACATGCCCTGCCCAAAAAAGAAATTGCTGGTCAGCGCCGCCAACGCACCGACCATAAAGCCGTTACGACGACCGAGTGTCGCCCCGGCGATAATGGCGATGGCACTCACGGGTTTAAAGTCGGGAATGGGTCCAAACAGGATGCGCCCCGCCGCCGCCAGCGCCGCCAGCACCAGCGTGGGCATAATCTGACGCAGGCCTGGACGCGATGCCTCATAGCCCGCAAAGAACAGCGCAAGCACCAACGCCACCACAACCAGCATGGCCAACGCTGCCTGCTCAACACCCGCCAGCAACGCGGCAGCCATCACCGCCGGCACCGCCAACAACAGCGGGATCTCCAGTTTTGCAAGCAAACGCGAGAAACGACAGTCCGTCATCCCATCACGCCCTATAGAACACGTTGTCGGCAAAGAAGTCGGCCGGGGACTCCATGCAGGCAATCTCGCCGTCAAACATCATGGCGACATCGTCGGCTACCTGCTCGGCAAAGTCCAAATCGTGCGTAGCCATGATGACGGTGCCGCCAGCCTTCGCATGGTCACGCAGGGCGCGGGCGATGGTGCGGCGGCTGAACAGGTCTAGACCCTTGGTGGGCTCATCGAGCAATAGCAGTTCGGGGCCGATTAGCAGCAGTTTTGCCAATGCAAGCAGTTGACGCTGCCCGCCCGAAAGATCGTACGGATGGCGTCCATCCAGACCCGACAACCCCAAGCTCGCCGCACGCTCCCGCGCCAAGTTCTCGTCATATCCGCAGGTCGAGGCCCATTCCATCAGCTCATCGCGAACCGTCTCGGCAACCAGCAATGCTTTGGGATTCTGAGGCAGCAGCGCCGCCGAGGCCGCTCCGCGCACCATGCGGCCGCGCTGCAGCTTGGCGGTCTTCGCCAGCACCGAGAGTATCGTCGACTTACCGCATCCGTTGCCGCCCACGATCGCATGCACCGCACCGGCCGAAAACGACGCATCGAGCCCGCGCAGCACCCAGCCGGACGCTCGATCGTAGCGAAACCAGCCTTCCGACAGGGTGGTAGCCGACCCGCCGTGCATTTTTTGGAGTATTCTGCTTCCATCCGTGCGCGAGAAGGCTTCCAAGCCGTTCTCGAGCGACGTTTGCGCCACAAATTCGGACGATTTGTCCAATTCCAAACTTTTTTTCGCGCTCGATACGTCCCCGGGCGGCTCCAGAGAGCCCAAATTGTCCTCACGCCTGCTGAATACTCCGTTTTTTGCACATCGGATGGCACCCCACCCCAACGTGTCATCGGAAAACAGCGATTCTCGGCATACCAAAGAAGCCATATCCGCCGCCTCGTGCACGCGGCCATCCTCAATCCGGTACGCACACGTCGCGTATTCGAGCATTGGGCGCGGCTGATGCGTCGCCACAACAACCGTGCAGCCCAGCTCGCGATTCACACGAAACAGCGCGTGCAGGAAATTCTTCTCGGCAACGGGATCGAGCTGAGACGTGGGCTCGTCGAGCAGCAGCACGCGCGGGCGCAGCGCCAGGACGGCGGCAAGCGACAGCAGCTGCTTGCGGCCACCCGAAAGCGTATCGGTATCACGATGAAGCCAGTCCTCCAGACCAAAGAAATAGCTGGTCTCGGCAACACGGCGGCGCATCTCGTCGCGCGACACACCCAGATTCTCTAGGCCAAACGCCATCTCGTGCCACACGGTCTCGCACACAATCTGGTTCTCGGGATCCTGAAACACATAACCCACGCGCTCTGCCGATACCCGCACGTCCATGTCGGCAACGTTCTCGCCCAGCACGCGCAGTTCGCCAGTGCGCTCGCCCGCTGGAGCGATCTCGGGCTTGAGCAGCGACAGCAGCGTCGACTTACCCGATCCGGTACCGCCAACAAGCAGCGCAAATGCACCTTGGGGAACAGACCAGTCGAGCCCCTCGAGCACCGCAGCATCAGCATCGGGGTAGGCAAAGCTCAGGCTCCGCACCTCAATCGCCGGCGCGGCCGAGCCATATGCCACACCCGCCGCCGAGCTCCTATCCAACCGAGCCATCAGCCAAACCTCTTCTCATCAATCGCGTGCAACGCGCAAGGCAGCATCATCCAGGCAGCGTACACGACATAGCCCAGCCACGGCGCCGGCACCGAGAGCTGCGGATAAAACGAATACTGCGTCGTCGCGGTCGCCGCCACGGCCACCGCGGCAGCACCAAACAGCGCGAGCCCGACCAGCGCGGCAACGTCGCTGCGCCCCAGTCGATACCGCGCATACGTCGTACGACGTGTCGCGGCACCCCACCCGCGCGAGCGCATCGCGTCCGCGCGCTCCAGCGAATCTTCCATGCCCCAGCCCATCAACACGCTCGACGCCCGCAGGCGCGATCGCACGGGATCGGTGGGCGCGCGGCCCGGCACATCAATCGCATCCTGCACCGCCAGCACCGTACGACCGCGGCGTAAAAACTGCGGGATAAGCCTCATGCACATCGAGATCATGAGCGCAATCACCGGTACGGCATTGCCCAGCAGCGCGAGCACCTTGTCGTATTCGAGCATCGACGCCGCGGCCTCAAACCACAGCACGCTCGCCACAAACAGCCCGCCCATGCACAGGCCGTATACCATGCTTTCCAGATACACCGCGCGCATGCCAATACGGAACAGCTCCGTCGAGCCCGAGGCGCTAAACAGCGGATTGACCAGCGCGATAATCAAAATCACCGGCAACTGCCAGCGGAGTGCGCCCAGCGTGCGGGCAGCCCCACACGTCGCAAATCCATACGCCAGCCCGCCCGCAAGTGACAGCGCAATCAGCACCGGCTGCATCGAGAACATGGTGAGCCCCAGCGTCAGCACTATATAGAGTGCCGGCACAGCCGGATGCGACATCGAGAACGCCGCGACGGGCTCGCCGCCAAACTCCTCTTGTATGTTGTCCACGGGCACCCCCGTCCCCTCGCTCAAACGATAGCTCCGCAGCACCGCCAACGCCGCACGCAAGCAGCACAAACGTCACGCCGTCGGCACCGACATCGGCCCTCACGCATCAATCGTTATGCGCTCAACATATGCCTGCGGTATCATATTGCGCCGTGTATCGTTTCCAAACACACGTCTCTATAACGTAACAGGAGATCACATGGACGCAACCGCAATTATCCTCGCTGCCGGCGAGGGCACCCGCATGAAGTCGAACCACTGCAAGGTTTCGCACAAGATCCTGGGCAAGCCCATGGTCCAGTGGATCGTCGACGCCACCATCAAGGCCGGCTGCAGCCGCGTCGTGGTCGTCATCGGCAGCCACGCCGACGAGATGCGCGCCCTCATCGACGGCGCCTACGCCAGCAGCGCCACCAAGGTCGAGTGCGTCGAGCAGACCGAGCGCCTGGGCACCGGTCACGCCGTGAAGGTCGCGCTCGAGGCCTGCGGCATCACGCAAGGCCCCGTCGTCGTGCTCAACGGCGACCTGCCGCTCATCACCGCCGACACCGTCGCCAAGTTCGCACAGACCGTCGCTACCGGCGAGCTCGCCTGCACCGTCATGACCATGACCCCGCCCGACCCCTTCGGCTACGGCCGCATCAAGCTGGGCGCCGACGGCCAGATCGAGCGCATCATCGAGCAGAAGGACTGCACGCCCGAGCAGGCCGCCACGCTGCTGGAGTGCAACGCCGGCTGCTACGCCTTTGACGGCGCGCAGCTCGCCGCCCACATTAACGAGATCGGCAACGACAACGCGCAGTCCGAGTACTACCTGCCCGATATGCTCGAAATCCTCAAGGGTCACGGCCAGGCGGTCTCCATCTTCCACTGCGATGACTACCGCGACGGCCTGGGCGTCAACAGCCGCATTCAGCTCGCGCAGCTCACCGCTATCGCGCGCGACCGCATCAACGAGCACTGGATGGCCGAGGGCGTCACGTTCATCGATCCCACGCAGGCCTGGATCGGCCCCGATGCCACCATCGGCCGCGACACCGTCGTGTGGCCGCAGACGCACCTGATCGGCCACGTCACCGTGGGCGAGGAGTGCCAGCTCGGCCCCAACAGCCGCCTCACCGACACCACCGTCGGCAGCGGCTGCACCATCGATGAGACTATCGCCATCGAGGCCGTCATCGAGAACGGCGTCGACTGCGGCCCGCGCGCCTACCTGCGCCCGGGCACCCACATGCTCGACGGCTCCAAGGCCGGCACGCACGTGGAGATCAAGAAGTCCACGATCGGCGAGGGCTCCAAGGTGCCGCACCTGTCCTACATCGGCGACACTACCATGGGCTCCGGCGTCAACGTGGGCGCAGGCTCCATCACCTGCAACTACGACGGCGTGCACAAGCACAAGACCGTCATCGGCAAGGACGCCTTCATCGGTTCCGACACCATGATGGTCGCGCCCGCCCAGATCGGCGACGGCGCGCTCGTGGCCGCCGGCTCC
>CAJMRR010000103.1 GCA_905215835.1 uncultured bacterium
CATCAACGAGAATGCCATGGCGCGCGAGTGCGGCGTGGGTCACCTTGCCGCCACCGATGTTGCCGATTACCTGGCTAAGCGTGGTCTGCCGTTCCGCGAGGCTCATGCCGTGGTGGGGCATCTGGTTCTGATGTGTGAGAAGCGCGGCTGCAATCTTGAGGACCTGCCGTTTGAGGTGTTCCAGGAGGCAAGCCCGCTCTTTGAGCGCGACATTACCGAGGCGCTCGACATCCCGTCGATTGTCGCCGCGCGCACGACCGAGGGCGGCACCGCCCCTGCCGCCGTTGCCGTGCAGCTTGATCGCGCCGAGGCACAGCTCGTGGCTGACGAGGGTGTGTTTGGATCGCTGACCAAGGTCGTCGAGATGGGCCACGGGGTAAAGTAGGGATTTTGCTGAAGCCGTTTTGGCCATTTATTGATAAATCGTTTTCACTTTACGGGCGCCTGCTGATGTGGGCGCCCGTATTTTGTTGCTATGGGGGAGGGGCTTGTCGAGAACTTCTGTAGGACCTTTGGGCAGGTTGTGAAGGGGTTACGTTCGCGGGCGGCAACCGACCGTCTGCTCTGTTCGATGCGGTTGATGGGCGGTCGGATGGTACTCTAATCGGGCTTCGAAACAGAAGTGACACATATGGAGCGCTTTAATAAATTGCAACGTTTCAATAAACAGCTTTTTGTTTAACTGCAGCTAAAACTCTGTTACGATGCAGTCCAGGCGGGTGCCGGAATGGGACTTGGGCACGCGCGAACCTACTTGAAAGGCTACTTTTATGGCTATCGAGAAGACCTTCATCATGATTAAGCCCGACGCCGTGCGCGACCGCAAGATCGGCGAGATCGTTGCTCGCATTGAGCGCAGCGGCCTTGTCATCGAGCGCATGGAGATGACCACGCTCGAGCGCGCTACCGTCGAGGAGCACTACGCCCATCTGGCCGACAAGCCCTTCTTTGGCGGTCTCTGCGACTTTATGACGAGCGGTCCGGTCGTCAAGATGGTCGTTTCCGGTCTCTCCGCTGTTGCTAAGATGCGCACCCTCATGGGCGCTACCAACCCGCTTGAGGCTGCTCCTGGTACCATCCGCGGCGACTTTGCCGTCGATGTCAACGCCAACGTGATCCACGGCTCCGACTGCCTGGAGAACGCCGAGATTGAGATCAAGCGCTTCTTTGGCTAAACCAGCTTTGACTCCTTAAAGCTGTTAGCGTGTGGCTTGGGCGCCGCGGAACTCCATCCGCGGCGCCCTTTTATTCCAAAATCTATGCAGGGGCCCGCTCGGACATGTGTTCCGAGCGGGCCCCTGCTGTTAGCTTGTGGCACTGAATAGTTTAGGCTTCGTCGACGATCTTAAGGGCGCGCGCGTGATCGATCTCGTTGAGGAGGTTAACGCGACGCTCGTGACGACCACCCTCAAACTCGGCGTCGAGCCACTCGTCGACGATCATCTTGGCGAGCTCGGAGCCCACGACGCGGGCGCCAAAAGCGAGCACGTTGGTATTGTTGTGCATGCGGGAGAGCTTGGCGCTGAAGGGCTCGGAGCACACGACGGCGCGTACGCCCTCGACCTTGTTGGCAGCCAGGCTAATACCGACACCGGTGCCACAGATGAGGATGCCCAGGTCGACGTCGCCGTTGGCAACGGCCTTACCCACCTTGTAGCCGGCGATGGGGTAGTCAAAGCTTTCGGAGGTGTCGGTGCCAAAGTTCACGACCTCGCAGCCGCGCTCCTTCAGGTGCTCGGAAATGATGTTCTTGAGCTCGACGGCGGCGTGGTCGTTACCGATACCGATCTTCATGGATGGTTCCTCTCTGGTCTGTGCGGCGCAAATGCTAAAGGTGTTTACCGCGTTCGACTGCATGATAGCGCGACTTTTGCGTAAACGCCCGAGCGTTTTTTGGTCAAACGCTTTAGCAGGCAACAAGACTGGCTTCTCGTGAATGAATGTCGTCAGTTTGCGCTTGAGCGCCGTCTGCCGGAACCATGGTTGCGGTTTTTGATGCATTGTTATCAAATAAAGGAGCTAACTATTTTGAGAGCCCAGCCCGTTATGCAAGCAGGAGATACCTATGCCTACTGATTCCCTTCGTGATGCCGCGTTTTGCGATGTTTTGAACCGCGAACTTGTCTGCGCGCTCGGCTGTACCGAGCCCATTGCCGTTGCCTATGCAGCGGCGCTGGCGAGTCAGACGCTCGGTTGCGAACCCGATCATATGGATGTTGCCTGCTCGGGCAATATCATCAAGAACGTTAAGAGCGTGACCGTGCCCAACTCGGGCGGCATGCACGGTATTGAAGCGGCGGCCGTGCTGGGTGCCGTGGGCGGCGACGCTAAGAGCGCGCTCGAGGTGCTCGAGAGCGTTAACGATGAAGACCGCGCTCGCGTGGCCGAGCTCCTCGCCGACGCCGGCTACTGCGATGTGTCGCTTGTCGAGGGTGTGCCCAACCTCTACATCAAGGTGACTGCGACGGCCGGGGGCCATACCGCGGTCGTCGAGATTACCGATCACCACACTAATGTCACGTGCCATACGCTCGATGGTATTCCGGTATGCGGCAAGTCAGCGGGGGAGTGTGCCGCCTGCGCCGAGCGCGTGGTGGCCGAGCGTGCGGCAGATAACGCCGATACCCCTATGAGCATTGAGTCCATCATCGACTTTATCGAGGACGGTGACATTGAGGACGCCCGCGCTGCCGTTGAGCGTCAGATTGAGCTGAATGGCGCGATCAGTGCCGAGGGCCTTGCGCACGCTTGGGGCGCCGAGGTGGGTCGTACGCTGCTGGGTGCTCGTGCCGATGACGTCGCCTGCCGTGCCCGTGCCCGTGCAGCCGCCGGGTCCGACGCCCGCATGAACGGTTGCGCGCTGCCGGTCGCCATTGTGTGCGGCTCGGGCAATCAAGGTATTACCTGCGCGTTGCCCGTCATGGAGTATGCCGAGTACCTGCGTTGCGACCACGAACGCCTGGTGCGCGCCGTGATGCTGTCCGATCTTATCGCCGTGCATATCAAGAGCTATATTGGTGCGCTCTCGGCGTTTTGCGGTGCTATTTGCGCCGCGTGCGGCGCCGGCGCCGCGATTACCTGGCTGTGCGGTGGCACGCGCGAGCAGATTGGCGCGACGGTCTCGAATACGCTCGGTAACGTGGGCGGCATCGTGTGCGACGGCGCCAAGGCGAGCTGTGCCGCCAAGATCTCGGCTGCCGTCGATGCGGCGATTCTGGGCCATGATATGGCCATGCAGGGTCGCGGCTTCCGCGCCGGCGAGGGCCTGATCCAGGATACCGTCGAGCAGACGATTGCCAGCATGGGCTACGTGGGCCGCGTGGGCATGAAGGACACCGACATCGAGATCCTCAACATCATGATCGGTAAAACCCAGGTCTGCTAGATATTAAGTTGCGGTGAGATAGTTCCTAAAATTACCCGGGTGAGGGGCAAACAGGAACTATCTCACCGCAACTGCGCTAGATGCTCTGGCGCCTACGATAGTTCGTCGGCTACTTGGTGTTCGTAGAAGGCTTCGATTACGGCGTTGAAGTCGCGGGCGAAGTCTTCCATGGTTCCGCGCCAGGTGGCTCGGCTGGGCTTGCCCTGGCCCACAAAGGCGGTTTGAATGCCGCAATCGGGGGACGGGAAGTCGCGCTTGGGATCGTTGCCCACCATAAGGACCTCGTGCGGCTCGAGCCCCATCACCTGAAGCTGCTCTAGATAGTAGGTGGCATCGGGCTTGCAGCGGGTGGTGTTTCCCATGTGTGTGACGAGCTCAAAGGGGGCGTCGGCCAGGTCGCCCCAGCCCATGCGGCACTCGATGGCCCCCTGCGGAAAGCTGGGGTTGGTAAAGAGCGCGCAGCGCAGCCCTGCGTCCTGTACGGCCTGGAGCGCGGCGTGCGCGCCCGGCATGGCGTGAGCGTTAATGATATCGTCGTTCTTGTATGGAAGAACTTCGCGGTCGTAGAAGGTAAATGCCTCGTAGATGAGGGGATCGGAGAGGCAGATGCCGCATCGGCGCTCGACCTCGGCGCGGTAAAACTCAAGATTGGTGCGGTTATCCGTGCCGCTTCGGCGATTGGCGTTGAGGTCGACCAAGATGGTGCCGAGGCGCGCCATCGTGCCGCCGCGGCTGCGGCGACCGATATCCGCGAGCATCGACGAGACATCCTTAAAATAGCGAAGGATGAACGCGTTGAGGTTGATGCTAAGAAGCGTCTCGTCCATATCGAAAACGACTGCTTTGAGCACGCGGGCACCTTTCTCGAAAAATCGTTCCAGAATCGTTGGCTCGGGATACTTTACCCCAAAGCCGTATGCCTAACTGCCTATCGTCAACTTATGGAGACGGTCGTCCACAAGATTGCGAAAAAGTCTCCATACGAGTAAAAAATCGCAGTTCACGCTTGAAATCGAAATGATTTCCCCGTAACCTATACGAACGTGATTGCATAAGCGTCACATTAGTATCTGTCGGCTCCCGAGTGTTCCTAAACGTTGTGTGCTTGTCGCACCCTTCTGTAGGTCCTAGCAATCGGGGCCCCGTAGTTCGAAAGGGGTCCACCTTTGAGTGAGATTCAGAACTCGTCCATTTTCTCTCTTGACGATGTCAACGAGGAGGAGATGAACAACCTCATCGACGGTACGATTACCGACTTTGATGAGGGCGATCTCGTTAACGGCACTGTCGTTAAGATCGAGCATGACGAGGTGCTCGTTGACATCGGATTCAAGTCCGAGGGCGTTATCCCGGTCCGCGAGCTGTCCATCCGCAAGGACGCTAACCCTGCAGACATCGTTGCACTCGGTGATCCCATCGAGGCTCTGGTTCTCCAGAAGGAGGACAAGGACGGTCGTCTGGTCCTGTCCAAGAAGCGTGCCGAGTACGAGCGTGCTTGGAACCGCATCGAGGAGAAGTTCAACTCCGGCGAGAACGTCGAGGGCGAGGTTATCGAGGTTGTCAAGGGCGGCCTGATCCTCGACATCGGCCTGCGTGGCTTCCTGCCCGCTTCCCTCGTCGACCTCCGTCGCGTCAAGGACCTCACCTCCTACATGGGCACCCGCATCGAGGCCCGCGTCATCGAGATGGACCGCAACCGCAACAACGTCGTCCTCTCCCGTCGCGTCGTGCTCGAGGAGTCCCGTAAGGCCGAGCGCTCCGAGATCCTGTCCAAGCTTAAGTCTGGCATGCGTCTCCAGGGCACCGTTTCCTCCATCGTCGACTTCGGCGCCTTCGTCGACCTCGGCGGTATCGACGGCCTCATCCACATCTCTGAGCTCTCCTGGAACCACGTCAACCATCCTTCCGAGGTTGTCAAGGTCGGCCAGGAGGTCGAGGTCGAGGTTCTCGACGTCGATCTCAACCGCGAGCGCATCTCCCTGGGTCTCAAGCAGACCACCGAGGATCCGTGGCGCGCACTGGTCAAGAAGTACCCCGTCGGCGCTATCGTCGAGGGCACTGTGACCAAGCTTGTCCCGTTCGGCGCTTTCGTCGACCTGGGCGAGGGCATCGAGGGCCTGGTGCACATCTCCGAGATGGCCAACAAGCACGTCGATCAGCCTTCTCAGGTCACCCACGTGGGCGACAAGGTTCAGGTCAAGGTCATGGAGATCGACCTCGACCGTCGTCGTATCTCCCTGTCCATGAAGTCTGCTGCTGAGACTCTGGGCGTCGAGATCGAGGTTACCCCGCTGCCTTCCGAGAAGAAGGACGAGGAGACCGACGCCGAGTAAATCGGTTTGACGATCACTTGTTTTAAGGGACCCGTCCGCAATGGACGGGTCCCTTTTTGCATTTGCTGCTGATGTGCGCGATACAACCCGGGCGCAATGCTTTCCGGGCTGTCCACAGGCTATCGGGTTGTCGGTGCATGAAAAAATGCCGACATCCCGCCTCGGGGAGGAGGCGGGAACGCACCGAGTAGACGGAGGGGTGCGGAGCGCGGTCGCGTCTCGACTGACGACGTTGCCCATCGACGACCCTATTGTACCGCATAGCGTGGTTCTTGGTTTATCGTGTCGAACGCTTGTGTTGTGCCATTGCCTGCGGCAACGGTGTGCTACACTCTTGCACTGCTGAGTGGGCCAGACGGTCGCGCGATGTGCTGCTTGCAGCACGCGTGAGGAAAGTCCGGGCTCCAGAGGGCGGGATGCCGGCTAACGGCCGGGCGGAGTGATCCGACGGAAAGCGCCGCAGAAAAGAAGACTCCCACCTGCGCCGCAAGGCGTAAAGGGAAAAGCTGAAACGGTGGTGTAAGAGACCACCAGCGTCGTGGTAACACGGCGGCTTGGCAAGCCCCATCCGGAGCAAGCGCGAATAGGAACGCTATGGGCCGGCCCGGTCCGCGTTCGGGTAGCGTGCGTGGAGCTGCACGGTAACGTGCAGACAAGATAAATGACCGTTCACGACAGAACCCGGCTTATCGGCCCACTCGGCACTTTGTTGACGCTGCGAACCCGTCAGCGCGGCAATCTGCCTTTCAAGCCTTCGGGCATGACCATAAGGTCAATGCCCTCGTCTTTCAAGGCACCTTGCTCGCGCTGACGGGTTCTCGCTTTCGTTGACGGAATCATCGGCGGTTCCGTTCTTGGCATCTCGCTGTTTTTGCCTGGTCATTGGCGTTGCCGTTCTATTTACCGGGATTATCGGTACGGCCTTTGCCGTATTATTGAGGCTGTTTGTTGCTTTGCTTGTTGTTGAGGGGCTTTGTTGGACAGCTATTTTACTCTGCAATCGAATATTGAGGCTTCGGGCGAGTTTGTGGACCGCAAGAGCCGGTTTATTGCCCAGCTGATCCATATTGAGTCCGAGGATGAGGCGAATGCCTTTATCGAGATGGTCCGCAAGCGTCATTACGACGCTCGACACAATGTTCCCGCGTGGATTTTGGTCGATGGACGCGAGCGCCAGAGCGATGATGGTGAGCCGAGCCGCACGAGCGGTATGCCGACGCTTGAGGTGCTGCGCGGCGCGGGGCTCAAAAATGTTTGCTGCGTAGTGACGCGCTATTTTGGTGGCACGCTGTTGGGGCCTGGTGGCTTGGTGCGCGCCTATACCGCGGCGACGCAGGCGGCGGTGGCAGCTGCTCGGGAGGCTGGGCAGATCGTCGAGATGACGAGCGTCGTGCCGGTTGATGTGCATGTGGCCTATCCACAGTATGAGCAGGTGCTTCGCTTGGCCCAGGATTCGGGTGCCAAGGTTTCGGATACCGATTACGCGGATACCGTGACACTTCACTTGGTGTTTAAGGCGGGGGAGCAGGAGCCATTTTGCGCAAAGATGCGCGAGCTTATGGCGGGGCGCGAGGAGATTGAGGTCGGCGCTCCCGAGTTT
>CAJMRR010000104.1 GCA_905215835.1 uncultured bacterium
CCCCTGCCGCGGAACGAACCGAAGCCTCGGTGAGCTCGAGGGTTACCTGATCGGCAACCTGCTCGGCCTTAGCAGCCGTGCGACGGCGTGTGCGCGGTGCCGGCTTCTCGGTCGGCTGGTCGGCGGCAGGGGTCTCGGTGGCGGCAGGCGTCTCGGGCACAGACGGAGCTGCAAGCTCGGTCAGAGCCGCGGCCTCGCGCTCGGCAGCACGACGGCGGGCGCGCACCACCTGAGCCTCGCTAATCTGCGCCAACGCACGTGCCTGCGCGACCTCATCGGAAATCGGCGCCGAGGAGTCAGCTACAACGGTGCGCTTGGCGCGCGTCGTGCGCGTGGTACGGCGCTTGGGCTTGGTGACCTCCTCGCCGTCAGCGACAGGCTTGGCCGCGCGGCGCGTGCGCTTGGGCTTTGCCGGAACAGCCTCCTCACCAGTTGCAGGAACGGCCTTCTCAGCCGTTGCAGGCGTAGGCGTCTCAGGAGCCGAGGCTTGCGCGGGCGCCGCGACCTGGTCCGACACAACCGGTGCAGCGGGAGCGGCTTGCGTCGTCGTTATTTCGTTTTCTTGCTGTTGATCAGACACAGTGTTTGCTCAACTTTCTTTTCAAGCCCTGTGATCACATGCTCCCTGCATAAACCTTCAGGGCGGCTAAACAGTCTAGTTCCGTCAAATACCGACGGACATCATTGATCTGTATCGAGATGATTGCGTCATATACGCAGCGTTAGTGTAACACAACCGCAACCACCTGCAACTTAGTCATTGGGAACGCTCTTAAACGACTAGTCAAAAGGGGCACTCTTTGGTTTAACACCCACAAATCTGACTGCCTCCGCCAAAACTATGACGGTTTACTACGATGAATCGCTCAACCGCGACCACTCCTAAACTTGTTGAACTAAAACCGCAGGTAGATGCCTTGCACTTTTTTGCGAAAAGCCGGCGTGGTTGGAATTTCTCATTTCATCGTAGTAAACCGGCATAGTTTCGTATTTCCAGCAGTTCCAAATTCGTCAATACGTCGGCGTTTGCAAAAAGCCCGACCTCCGTGGGAGATCGGGCTTTCAAGGCTTAGTTAAACCAAGTCTGTACGGTCAAATGACCCGTAGCTTACATCTGCTCGGGCGCGGAAACGCCAACGAGGGTGAGCACCAGGGCGAGCGTCACACGGACGGCATCGCAAGCGGCCAGACGGGCACGCGAAAGCTCGGGGTCGACGGGACGGCCCTCGCTCGGCAGCACCTGACAGGCAGCGTAGAAGCTGTGGAAGTCGCCGGCGAGTTCCTCAGCAAAGTGCGTCAGACGGAACGGGGCGCGGTCGCGAGCGCAGCTGGCGATGAGGTCGGTGAGCTCGTTGAGCTTGCGCGAAAGGGCGAGCTCGGTCGGGTCGGTCAGCAGCGAGTAATCGACGTTCTCACCGATGGCCTTGGCGGCGACGGCCTTCATGCCCATCTCGTCAGCCTGCTCGGGCGTAACGTCAGCGGCACGGCGCAGGATGGAGCACACGCGGGCGTGAGCGTACTGCACGTAGTACACCGGGTTGGAGTTGTCGCGCTTCTTAACGGCCTCAATATCGAAGTCGACCATCTGGTTGGAGCTCTTGGAGATGAGCGTGTAGCGAGCGGCATCGGAGCCGACCTCGTCGACAAGCTCCTGCAGGGTCACCATGGTGCCCTTGCGCTTGGACATACGGACGGGCTTGCCGTTACGCAGCAGGTTGACGAGCTGGCCCAGCAGAACCTCAAACTTGCCGGGATAGCCAAGAGCGTCGCAGACGCAGCGGACACGCTCGATGTAGCCGTGGTGGTCGGCACCCCAGATGTCGATGACGTGGTCGACGCGCTGGAACTTATCCCAGTGATAGGCAACGTCGGAGGCGAAGTAGGTGTACTCGCCATCGGACTTGATCAGAACGCGGTCCTTGTCATCGCCCAGGTCGGTGGAGCGGAACCACAGGGCGCCGTCCTTGGTGTAGAGGTAGCCCATCTTGTCGAGCTTCTCAAAAGCGCGGTCGACGGCGGAGGTGCCGGCGGTCTCGCCCTCGGTGTCCTTCACATACAGCGAGCGCTCGGAGAACCAACGATCGAAGTCGCAATTGACGGCGTGGCAGAGGTCGCGCATGTTGTCGACCATCTTTACATAGCCGCGCTCGCGGAAGCTCTCCATGCGCTTCTGCGGATCGGCGTTGACCCACTTATCGCCGTCGGTGCGCCAGAACTCGGCGGCCTCGTCGATGATGTAGTCGCCGCCGTAGGAGTCCTTGCCCAGAGTCTCGGCAAAGTTGTCCTGGTACGGATGGGTCTCGGGGTGCTCGTCGTTCTCGTCGGCAACAAAGGCGTCGCGGTCTGCGATCAGCAGCTTGTGAGCCTCGTCGATATCCACACCCTGCTTGGCGATGATGTCGGCAAGCTGCATATAGCGCGTGCTGATGGAGTTGCCGAAGGTGTTCATCTGAGAGCCGTGGTCGTTGATGTAGAACTCACGCTGGATGTCGTAACCGGCGTGGTCCATAACACGGCAAAGGGAGTCGCCCAGAGCGGCCCAGCGGCCATGGCCGATGTGCATGGGGCCGACGGGGTTGGCGGAGACGAACTCGACCTGGGTCTTCAGGCCGCCACCGACGTTGGACTTAGCGAAGTCCATGCCCTTCTCGCGGGCCTCGCCGAAGATGGCATTCTTGACGGCAACGGAGAGGTAGAAGTTGATGAAGCCGGGGCCTGCGATCTCGACCTTCTCGATCGCGGGGTCCTCGGGCATATGGGCAACGATGGCCTCGGCGATCTTGCGCGGGGCGCAGTGGGCCAGCTTGGCGGACTTCAGGGCCATGGTAGAGGTCCACTCGCCATGAGAAGTGTCAGCCGGTCGCTCGATAGCGCAATCGTCAAGTTCAAATGCGGAAAGGTCGCCGGCCTCCTGGGCCGCAGCAAGCGCAGCGCGTACCAGCTCTTCAATCTTCTCGGGCATAGATCCTCCTTGTGTTAAAGCCCCCGAGCTCTTGGTCACTCGTAGGGCAAAAGCCAGAGTTTGTAGCACTCTATCACAAGCGACGGGCACTGTCGCAGGGTAAAGCTAATAGATATTGCATATGCACAAAAATGACTACAGCTTGTATGGAGTCACTCAAAGATGCCGGTCTGCCTGCAGATTATGCAGGCGTTGAAAATGCATAAAGGTGTGAATGAGCTGCGTCTGTTATCGAATACTCTTACCTATCAGAGTTGTGTGCTTTTCCTGCATAAAGTAAGGGTTTGCGCACGTCAGCGTGTTATTCTAGACATACGTAAATTCGTATAAGTTGGAGGTAGCATGTTCTCAATCGGTCAACACGTCATTCATCCGGGCCAGGGAGTCTGCACCGTCGTCGGTTTTAGGGACGACACACCGCAGCCCATGCTGCTGCTCGAGACCAAGCAGGGACATGCGCAGACGATCCTCATGTACCCCGTGGCGCAGGCCGACCGTTTGCACGCAGCCATCTCGCAGCAAGATGCCGAGCACCTGCTGAGCCACTATGACGAGCTGGAGTGCGACACCTTTACCGAGCGCAACAGCTCGCTTGAGGAGACGCACTTTAAGCAGCAGCTCAAGCTGGGCGCCCCCGAGACGGTCCGCGTGGCAAAGACCATGATGCACCGCATTCGCCAGGCCGAGGAAGCTGATAAAAAACCCAGCTCCTACTACATGCGCGTACTCAAGGAAGCCAAGCGCCGCTCCATCGAGGAGTTCGCCGTGGCCCTGGGCGTCACCGAGGAGGACGCCGAAGCCCGCCTAGCCCAAGCCGCCCTCAACTAACCTGCCAAAACCACCACAAAGGGGACAGGCACCTTTGTGGTGGTTTTCTCGTTCGAGTAGTATTCATTCTTATCGATACCTACGAGCACAAGGAGTCTGTTATGGCAGAGCTGCTTACCGCCGGAATCACCCGCGACCGTGCATTCGAACTGCTCAACGAGCACAACAAAGATCCGTTCCATATCACGCACGGCGAGACGGTCGAGGGCACCATGCGCTACTTTGCGCGCGAGTTCGACCCCGAGAACGAGGAGTTTTGGGGCATCGTCGGCCTGCTGCACGACTTGGATTGGGAGGAGCATGAGGACGACCCCGTGAACCACACCATCTATGCGGCCGAGATCCTCGAGGGCGAGGGCGCATCGCCCGAGCTCATCCGTGCCATTCAGACGCACACGTCCGATTTCAACGCCTCGCTGCCCAAGCCCGAGCTGCAGATGGAAAAGATCCTGTTTGCCTGCGACGAGCTCACCGGTCTGATCGGCGCTGCCGTGATCATGCGTCCGAGCAAGAGCGTCATGGACTTTACGACCAAGTCGCTCAAGAAAAAGTTCAAGGACAAACGCTTTGCCGCCGGCTGTTCGCGCGACGTGATTACGCAGGGCGCCGAGATGCTGGGTTGGGAGCTCCCCGAACTCTTTGACCGCACCATCGCGGCCATGCAGTCCTTCGCCCCCGATCGCGACACCTTCCAGGCCTAACATCAAAACCACCACAAAGGGGACAGGCACCTTTGTGGTGGTTTTAATTTACATCGGGACGGACTAACATGCCTTGCGGATCGACCACTCCCCCACGCCCGTCAAGCGCTGAATCTGGCGGATGGAAAGGCCGGCACCTCGCATTGCAGCAAGTACCTCGTTGCGTTTAGTCTTGTCGAGGGATTTGACATCGGAAAGCTCGCTCAAACCGAACAAGCGAACTAGCGATATCCCCACATCCAAGGCCTCATCTTCATCGATACGTCCACCCGTTGACGGACGAACAACCACGACATTCGACGCGTTCATAAAAGTCTGATAGTCACGAACGCGCGGAAACGCAAAGCGAACAAACGCCAAATCGACCGTTGCGATATCTGGATCGCGTTCAACATAATCTAGGTGACTGCTCCATCGATACGCGCCGTATGGACAAATCCCGGCCTTTTGCGGATTGAAATGAACATATCGAATAGCGTCGAGAAGGTATTCCTCACTCGAAATAGGGGCGCTCGAAAACCTATCCTGAAAAACATGACCAACATGTCCGTGGCGACGGTTATACCAAGTTGCGTAGCAAGACATGACAAGATGCATGGCCTCGCTCACATTATCATCGGGGTCACTTAGAACAAGATGAACGTGGTTGCCCATCAGACACCAAGCAATGAGTCTAATGTTGAACCGCACTATCGAGGATCGAACAAGCGACAAAATGCGTCTTCTGTCTTCATCATCCTCAAACAGAAGCTGCTTACCGTTGCCTCTCATCGTGATGTGATACAGGCCAATCAGTGATTTCTGCCGCGGTTTTCTCGACATGGGCATCTCCTTGCTCTCATGCCAAAAATAACCCCGCGACGCACGCAAAGCGGCGAGAATCTACTCGCCGATTAAACCGCCCACCTGCCGAAATGTCAGCTATTGCATGGCGGGAATATGCTTAGATACACTTGAGCAACGAACAAATGCGCGAGTAAGCAAAAACCACCACAAAGGTGCCTGTCCCCTTTGTGGTGGTTTTTCGTTTACGAGGGGTTTAGGGGCGGACCTGGCCGGTGCCGCGGAGCTTGTATTTGTAGGTGGTGAGGGCCTCGGCGGCAAAGGGGCCGCGAGCGTGGAGCTTTTGGGTCGAGATGCCGATCTCGGCACCCAGTCCAAACTCGCCGCCGTCAGTGAAGCGCGTGCTGGCGTTGGCATACACGGCCGAGGCATCGATCTCATCCAAAAAGCGCTCGCAAGCGTCCGCGTCCTCGGCGATGATGGCCTCGGAATGCATGGTGCCATAGCGGTTGATGTGCGCGATGGCCTCGTCCTCGTTCGCCACGACCTTCACGCTCATCTCGAGCGCCAGGTACTCGCGGCCCCAATCCTCCTCGGTCGCGGCCACGTAGTCGTCGCCCTCGGCAAGACCGGAATCGGCGCATGTGGCGCACGTGGCCTCGTCGCCGTGAATGAGCACGCCGTGGTCGTGCAGCACAGCCACAGCCGCGGGCAAAAACGCGTCGGCCACGGCGCGGTCGACCAGCAGCGACTCGGCAGCATTGCACACGCCCACGCGCTGCGTCTTGGCGTTGACGATAATGTTGAGCGCTTTATCGAAGTCGGCCGACTCATGCACGTAGATGTGGCAGTTGCCCGTGCCCGTCTCGATAACCGGAACGAGCGACTCGCGCACGCAGCGCTGAATCAGGCCCGCACCGCCACGCGGAATGAGCACATCGACGATGCTGCGGAGCTTCATGAGCTCGCCGGTGGCCTCGCGGTCGGTAGACTCGATCATCGACACGGCCTCGCGCGGGAAACCCTGGGCCTCAAGCGCATCGGCCAGCAGCTCGGCAATCATGGCGCACGAGTGATAGGCCAGCGAACCGCCGCGCAGGATGCAGGCGTTGCCGGTGCGGATGCAGATGCCCGCGGCGTCGGCAGTCACGTTGGGGCGCGCCTCGTACACCATGGCGACCAGGCCCAGCGGCACACTCACGCGGGTCAGGTCCACACCGCTCTCAAGCACGCGGTGATCGAGTACGCGGCCCACGGGATCCGGCAGCTCAGCGAGCTTCTCCAGGCCGGCGGCCATGCCCTCAACGCGCTCGGGCGTCAGCAGCAGGCGGTCGAGCAGTCCGGCCGAGGTGCCCGCATCGCGCGCGGCAGACATATCGAGCTCGTTGGCGGCAATGATGCAATCGACACCATCGCGCAGCGCCGCGGCCATGGCGCGCACGGCCTCCTGGCGCTGGGCATCGCTCGCCGTGGCAAGCGCGGCAGAAGCGGCCTTGGCCTCGACGGCAAGATCGTGAACGTAGGTGGCTATATCGACCGACATGGACGGCCCTTTCTCTTAGATGTTTGCCAACCATGGTAGCCGATTTATGCGCATCCTCGCCGACGGCGGTAGAATTGGTCAACCCGAAACACCGCAACGATTGGAAGCATTACATGGCGCTCATCACTTCGTACCACGTCCCCGGCCTGTATGTCGAGGACCACAGCATCGATGTCCCCCTTGACTGGCGCGGCCTTGAGCCAATGCTTTTGGCCGTCGGCAGCACCATGCGCCGCGGCGCCATGCCGGCGCCCATCGCCGGCGCGCCCGAGAGCATCAAGCTTTTCTACCGCGTGGTTTGCGCACCCGACCGCATCAACGATGATTTACCGCTGCTCCTGTTTTTGCAGGGCGGCCCCGGCGGCGAGAGCCCGCGTCCGCTGTCGCCCACCAGCGATGGCTGGATCGAGGAGGCCGTCAAGCACTTCCGCGTCGTCCTGCCCGACCAGCGCGGCACCGGCCGCTCCTCGCGCGTGGACACGCACGCCA
>CAJMRR010000105.1 GCA_905215835.1 uncultured bacterium
AGCCGCATCGGCATCGGCCGTCGCATGGTTCGCAGCCCAACGAAGGTTCTCGACCGTACCGGCAATACGCGTGAGCGAATTCTCGGCACCCTCCAGGCGCTCCCAGGAGAAGTCGAGCGGCGAGCGATAGCTCGTCTGCAGCATCAACAGGCGCAGGGCCGCGGCAGAGTGCTGCTCGAGCACCTCGGCCAGCGTAAAGAAGTTTCCGAGCGACTTGGACATCTTCTCGCCGTCAACCAGCAGCATGCCCGTGTGCATCCAGGTGTTGGAGAAGCCCTGGTGCCAGGCGCAGGTGGCCTGGGCGCACTCGTTCTCGTGATGCGGGAAGGCAAGGTCGGAGCCGCCGCCGTGGATGTCGATCGGGGTGCCCAGGTAGCGATGCACCATGGCAGCGCACTCGGTGTGCCAACCGGGACGGCCCTCGCCCCAGGGACTCGGCCACCTGGGTTCGCCGGGCTTGGCGGCCTTCCACAGGGCAAAGTCGAGCGGGTCGTTCTTGTCCTCGTTCTCCTCGATACGCGCACCAACCATAAGGTCATCGATGTTGCGGCCCGAGACCTGGCCATAGTTGGGATCGCTGCGCACGGCAAAGTACACATCGCCGTTATCGGCGGCGTAAGCATGGCCCTGCTCGATGAGCGTCTTGATCATGGCGATCATGGGGCCGATCTCCTTGGTGGCGCGGGGGCGCACATCGGGATCGAGCACGTTGGCGGCGCGCATGACGCCAATGAACTTATCCGAGAACTCCGTCGCGACCTCGGCGGCCGTACGGCCCTGCTCGTTGGCGCGCTTGATGATCTTGTCGTCGACATCGGTGAGGTTCTGGGCGAACGTGACCTCGTAGCCGCTCGCGATGAGCCAGCGGCGAATCACGTCAAAGCTGATGAACGTGCGGGCGTTGCCGATGTGGATGTTGTCGTAGACCGTGGGGCCGCACACGTACATGCGGACCTTGCCGGACTCGATGGGCTGGAACTCTTCCTTTTTATGGGTAGCGCTGTTGTAGATACGCATTCGTTACTCCTTAACGGTTTTCTGTAGCAGGCAGACGGCCCAGGCGCCGATTCCCTCGCCCTGGCCTTCCCAACCGAGCTTTTCGGTCGTAGTGGCGGCGACGCCCACGTTTTCGACGTCAACGCCCAGGGCATGGGCAAGGTTGGCGCGCATGGCATCGCGGTGCGGGGTGATCTTGGGTTGCTGACAGGCAATGGTGCAATCGGCATCGACAAACTCGAAGCCCAGCTCGCGCGCATAGTCCATCACGCGAGCGAGCAGCACCATCGAATCGGCACCCTCATAGGCGGGGTCGGTATCGGGGAATAGCTTGCCGATGTCTCCCCCGCGACAGGCGCCCAGAATGGCGTCGGCCAAGGCGTGCGCGAGCACATCAGCATCCGAGTGGCCCAGCAGGCCGCGCTCGTAGGGAATGTCGACACCGCCGATGATACATCGACGCCCCTCCACCAGACGGTGAACGTCGTAGCCATGGCCAATGCGCAGGTTACTGAACATGGGGAAGATCCTCTCCCTCGGCCATGCGACCGAGCAGAATCGCGGTTACGGGACGCAGGTCCTCGGGCACCGTCACCTTAAGGTTATCGCGTGGGCTCTGGACACAGCGGACGCGCCCGCCCATGCGCTCGACCAGCGACGAATCATCGGTACCGATAAAGCCCTCGGCAATGGCTGCAGCGTGGGCGCGCTTCATAGCATCGACGCTAAAGATCTGCGGCGTCTGCGCTGCCCAGTAGAGCTCACGTGGCGGCGTCTCGACGATATTGTCGCCATCGACGATCTTGAGCGTGTCGATCGCGGGCTGGCCGCACACGACACCGTCGAGAGCACGGTCGCTCACGAGCACGTCGATAGCGTGGTCGATGGCCTCGGTCGTAATGAGCGGACGAGCGCCATCGTGAATGGCGACGTATTCAAAGCCCGCCGGAACCGCATGCACGCCGGCACGGGTGGAATCCTGACGGGTATCGCCGGCATCGGCAAAGCTGATGGGCGTGTCATAGTCAAACGGGTCGATGGCCAGGCGGCGCATCTCGGCACGGCGCTCGGCAGGACACACCACTACAATGTGGCCGACCTTGTCGCTACGATCGAACGCGCGGATGGACCAGCTCATGAGCGGACGGCCCGCCACGTTAACGAGCTGCTTGCCGCCGGGGTTACCAAAGCGCTGGCCGCTGCCACCGGCAACGACCACGGCGCATACGGGCGCCATTATGCGTTCCCCTGTTTGGTGCCCTTCATGCGGTACAGCGAGTCCGCAAGAATGGCAGGGTTGTTGACGCCAAAGTCGCCCAGGCGCTCCGGATCCTCGCTGATGTCATCCATGAGCTCCTGCAGCGAGCCGTACTCGTCGACGATCTTCTCGGCCACGCCGTCGCGCACGACGGACACGCGCGAAAGCGTGCGCAGGCCCAGCGGTGTCATGACGGAGTCCTCGTCCAGGTCGTCGTAACCCAGAACCGCCGCCACATGCTGCGGGTCGGACAGGTCCTTAGGCGTCATGCGAGCGAGCTCGGCGCGAATCTTCTCGGCGTTTGCCTCGGAGGAATCGCTTGCGTAGTCGCGGATCATCAGGTCGTATTCGGTATCCATGCTGGAGCCCGCGAGCTGCTCGAGCTGCATCTGCACGAGCTTGCCCTGGTTACCCAGCTTGACGATGCAATCCTTAAGCTCGGTCTTTGCCTGTTGCATGATCTCGAAACTCGAGAAGATGCCGGTGATGTCGGCGAGCGTAACGTAGTCGTCGAGCTCAAGGGCCGTCAGGCGCAGCAAGGAGCGATCGAGCGACTGACGGGTGGTCTGAAGCGTGGCGACGAGCTGGTTGACCGAGCTCATGATGGTGGTGACGGGCTGAATCTCGTAGCTCTTGCCGTGAACGTACACGTTAACGACGGCACGGCGAGCCGAAACCGAGATCACGATGGCATCGGTGAGCACCGACATGCGAGCGGCAGTACGGTGACGCATGCCCGTCTCACTCGTGGCGAGCGAGGGATCAGGATTGAGGTGGAAGTTGGCGCGCAGGATCTGGGTGAGGTCGCCATCGATAACGATGGCGCCGTCCATCTTGGAAAGCTCGAACAGGCGGTTCGAGGTAAACGAAATGTTGAGCGGGAAGCCGTCGTTACCGGCGGCGAGCACGTTTTCGGTGTCGCCGACACAGATAAGGGCGCCCAGGTGACCAGCAATGATCATGTCGAGGGCGGTGCGGATCGGCTGGCCAGGTGCCGTCAGGCGAATGGCCTGTTCCATACGCTTTTGCAGCTCGTTCTTATCCAAGGCATCGCTCCCATCGTATACGCTCCATAAACGTCAATAAGTTTCTCACGGTTTGCCCCTGTGACGCCCGCAAAATCCGATGCTAACAGAATGAGCGAACACAGCTGAGAGCCCCAATCCAAATGAGCTGCTTATGTGGTAGCATCGGGATTCGCATAAATGAGGGAGTAGTCGCGTGATCGGGTTCGCCTCCGGTGGCGCGGCAAGTCAACACACTGGCCGATGCGGCCTGGCTTGCCTTAATGAACGAGACTCGTGGCTGTGCGCGCAACGCGTACGCCACGGGTCTTTTTTGTTACTCCCCCAAGAGGTACACGCGGGCCCGCCCGCAGAGAGGGAGCCAGACTATGGGACTCGCAGAGCTCGTATTGCTCGCCGTTGGCCTTTCGATGGACGCCTTTGCCGTTTCCATCTGCAAGGGCCTTGGCATGAAGAAGATCAACCTTAAAGTTGCCGTGGTGCTCGGCTTGTTCTTTGGCGGCTTTCAGGCCGGCATGCCCGTAATCGGATGGGCGCTCGGCAGTCAATTCATGGGCATCATCGGACCCATCGACCATTGGATCGCCTTTATCCTGCTCGCCTTTATCGGCGGCAAAATGTTGTGGGAGGCCTTTACCGAAGACGAGGATGAAGGCGACGGCAAGGATGCCGAAAAGATTGACCTGGGCGAGTACCTGATCCTCGCCATCGCCACCTCGATTGACGCCCTGGCCGTGGGCATCTCGTTCGCCGCGCTTTCCGTCGACATCGTTCCCGCCGTGTCGCTCATAGGCATCACGACCTTCATCTTCTCCGTTGCCGGCGTGGCGATTGGCCGCATCTTTGGCGCGCGCTACGAAAAGCCCGCCACCATCGTGGGCGGCGTTGTGCTCATCCTCATCGGCCTCAAGATTTTGCTGGAGCACCTAGGGATTTTAGTGCTGTAAAACACCCTTCAAAACTAAACGTCCGGATGAGGCCTCATGCAGAGTTTTGCATGAGGCCTTTTCATGCAGACTTTTGCATGTCATACTGATATGCAAAAGTCTGCACGTTAGGAGATCGCCGTGGATACCCTTCCCATCACCACACCGCGCCAAGCTGGCATCTACGTGCGCCAGTCACGCGAGTCGCAGGGAATCACCCGTGCGGCCCTCGCTAAAAAAGCCGGTGTTTCGGAGCGCCTGCTCGCATCGCTCGAGCTGGGCGACGCCACCGGCATTCGACTCGACAAGTTGCTGACCGTCTTTAACGCACTCGGCATAGGTCTCTTCGCGCAAAGCGATAACGACTCCATCGCATCGCCCTCCGAACATCCGACGACGATAGTGAATCTCCCTATCGCGAACTCGAATACCCTGCCAAAGCCAAGCGTAGGCAGACGACCCACTCGACAAGGAACGCCATCTTCCTATGGTGCCTTGCTGGCCCAAATCGCAGCCGAGCAAGGCCTTTCCGGCACTTCAAACCTCTCCTTTGGCTGCAAGGTTGTGAAATAAATGGCAGAGATGGAACTCGCGACCCTCATTTGTGGCGAAATCGCCGGCACTCTCCGGCAAGACGAGCATGGACTCTGCAGCTTTGCATACGCCCCAGCCTATCGCGGAGCACCGTTATCGTTAACAATGCCGCTTTCCAATCGCACGTATGGCCATAACATCGTCCGCCCGTTCCTATTTGGCCTTTTGCCCGACAGTCAAGAGCAGCGTCGCGCTATTGCCACCGAGCATGATGTTGCATCCAACAACCCCGTCGCCCTCTTGTGCCATATCGGTCTTGACTGCGCGGGGGCCGTTCAGTTTTGTCGAGCCGATCAATTAGACGCCGCCCGCGGCAGGGTCTCGGCATACCGCCCGCTTACCAATTCTCAAATCGCTCACAAGCTCAAAGCAATTCGCGATGACGAAAGAGAGACATGGATGGGCTCCAACGAAAGCTGGTCCCTGGGCGGCAATCAAGGCAAATTTGCACTAGCTTGGCATGATGGCCAATGGTGCGAATGTCTAGGGTCATCCCCCACTACCCATATCTTCAAAAATGGTGTCGTTGGGTTCAAACATCAGGCCTTAAACGAATTCGTCTGCATGAAAACAGCTCGGCGTGTTGGCATTCCAACTGCCAACGTCTCCTATTGCACATTTGAAGACGAAGCCGCGCTCGTCGTTGAACGGTACGACAGAATGGTCAATAGCAGCGGAAATATCGCAAGGCTGCATCAGGAGGACTTTTGCCAGGCGCTCGGTGTATTGCCAACCCAGAAATACACCGCCGACGGAGGACCAACTACACGAGACATCCAAGAACGACTGATTAACACAGTCCCCCACCACATGAATCTTGTGCTTTTTACCTATATGTTGTTCTATAACGCCATTATCGGAGCGCCTGACGCACACGCTAAAAACTACTCGCTCATCCTAGGCAAAGGCACAAACGCGGCGCTCGCACCCATGTACGATGTCGCATCGGGCTTAGCATACGAACGTATGCGGCGAAAAGCGCGCCTCGCCATGAGCGTTGGCGGCGAGAACCGTGTGGGGCGCATCGGACCCAACGCAATTCGCCGATACCACGGTATGGGCGACCCCGCGCTGGAGGCGGCGCTCACCGATGCCGGGCTATCCGAGAAGTTTTGCTTTGCGACCATGATGGACCTCGCCTACGAGGTACCCATTTGCATGGGAGAGGTCATGGACGAATACGCCGACCTGCCCGGCATGGCGGACCTGCGCGAGCATATGCTCGGCCCCGTCCGCGAAAACTGCCAGCGCACCCTCGACCTCATCAGGGCAGAAATGGACTAGGTGGCCGTAATTTCGCAATTATCAAACAAAAAAGAGGGGGGCACCCGTCGCAAAAGCTCGGATGCCCCCTCTCGTAATGTCATTTGCAATCTGCTAGCACGTGGCTCGAACTGCTGCTAGCGCGACCTTTACGCAGCGAGGCGCTTGAGGACGTCGATGAGCAGCTCGTAGAAGCGCTCGGCAGAAGCGAGCTCCATGCTCTCGTCCGGGGTGTGGACATCGGAGAGCGTCGGGCCCACGGCGATGGCGTCCAGGCCGTGCAGGGCCTCGGCAAACAGGCCGCACTCAAGGCCGGCGTGAATGGACTCGATGCGCAGCTCGGAGCCAAAGAGCTCGCGATAGCTCTCGACAAAGACGTCGCGAACCGGCGAATGCTCGGCATAGCTCCAGCCGGGATACTCAAACTCAAACTTGGCGTCGAAGCCCAGGACATCGGCCAGCGTCTGCAGGCGGTCCTTGAACTCGTTCTGCAGCGAGGTGATCGAGGAGCGCGGGGACAGCATGATCTTGACCTCGTCGTCAGAGGTGGCAACCACACCGATGTTGGAGGAAACCTCGACAGAACCGTCGGTGGCGACGTTGCGGCGAATCACGCCGTTAGGGGCAAGACGCAGGGCGCGGATGAGGGCAAGCGCGGACTTCTGGTCCATGGCCTCGACCTCGGCGTCGTCGGCAATCTCAACCGTGCAGGTAAAGCCGGGGTCGAAGACCTCGAGCTCGGCAGTGACGTCGGCGATGATGCCACGGGCGATCTCGGCCGCGGCCTCGGCGGCAGCGTGATCGGCATAGACCAGAACGGCCTTGCACCAGCAGTGCAAACTGCAGGGCTACACCCTTGTTCCCCTCTCCCTCTACTTCAAGCATGGCCGCGTCAAGATGGAGGTCGGCCTGTGCAAGGGCAAAAAGCTCTACGACAAGCGTGCCGATGCCGCCAAGCGTGACGCCAAACGCTCCATCGACCGGGCTGTGAAGTCCAACGGCAAATTCTACTAGATCTCTTTCAGGCAGCATTCCTGCCCGGAAAACCAAGCTTTCTGCGCATGGCGACATGCGCTTTATGGGGGCGTAAAGGTTTCGACGGGGGGAGCGAGGCCTGGGCAGCGGGTAGC
>CAJMRR010000106.1 GCA_905215835.1 uncultured bacterium
CGGCCACGAGCGCGCTATCGGTGATGTGCACGCCGTGGAAGATCTCGTACTTCTCCTTGAGGCCACGCAGAATCGAGATGGTGTCCTCGACGGTAGGCTCGCTCACCATAACGGTCTGGAAACGACGGGCGAGCGCCGCGTCCTTCTCGATGTACTTGCGGTATTCGTCGAGCGTGGTCGCGCCGATCGCATGCAGGTCGCCACGGGCGAGCACCGGCTTGAGGATGTTGCCTGCGTCCATGGAGCCCTCGGTGGCACCCGCGCCCACAATGGTGTGAAGCTCATCGATGAACAGGATGACCTTACCTTCGGATTTTTGCACTTCTTTGAGCACGGCCTTTAAGCGGTCCTCGAACTCACCACGGTACTTGGCGCCGGCGACCAACGCGCTCATGTCGAGCTCGATGAGGTCGCGGTCGCGCAGGGTGCTCGGCACATCGCCGGCCACGATACGCTGGGCGATGCCCTCGACGATAGCCGTTTTACCGACGCCCGGCTCACCGATGAGCACGGGGTTGTTCTTGGTGCGGCGGGACAGAACCTGAATGGTACGGCGGATCTCGTCGGTACGGCCGATGACCGGGTCGAGCTTACCGGCGCGGGCAAGATCGCAGATGTTGCGACCGTACTGCTCCAACGCCTCAAACTGGGTCTTGTCCTCGGCAGACGTCACGCGGTCATCGCCACGCAGCTCCTCGTAGACCTGCTCGATGCGCTCCTTGGTCACGCCAGCGTCACGCAGTACACGACCAGCCTCGCCCTTGTCCTCGGCAAGCGCCATCAGCAGATGCTCGGTCACCACAAAGCTGTCGCCCATCTTGGTGGCCTTCTTCTCGGCTTTTTCGATGACGCGGACGAGCTCGTTGGACAGACCCATCTGCTGGCCCTCGCCCGAAACCTTGGGCGCGCGGTCGATGGCATCCTGCGTGGAGCGTGCGAGCTGAGCCGGGTCGGCACCGATGCGCTCGATGATCACGGAGATATTGCGCTCGCCGGCACCGAGCAGGGCGGACAGCAGGTGAATCGGCTCCACCGCGCCAGCCTGCGCGTCGGCAGCCGTGCTCATGGCGGTCTGCAACGCCTCGCGCGACGTCATTGCTAGCTTATCGATTCTCATGGAATCACCTCTCTTGGGGTGGCCGCCCTACGGGGCGGCTTCACGTTGTTCGAGAAGTATTGTTGCCAGCTTTGTACGATCTTATACATAAATCTAAGTCTCTATATATAAGATTTTCTGAGTGATTGAAAGATAGGGAGCAGGTGCGCTCACCCGCTACGGCCTCGTCCCCTTACTATCTCAATCTGTAACATCTAGCGGCTGTTTATGGCTCTAGATGTTACAGATCGAGACAGACCGAAAACCACCACAAAGAGGGCAGGCACCTTTGTGGTGGTCGAGGTCTCTATTCCTTCGCCGAACCCGTACTTCCCGATTCGACGGTCCAGGGCATCTCATCCTCGAACAGCCATGTACGGGCAGACCCACTATCGCGTGCAGTCTGCGGGTCAGGCAAGCAGGTCTGTTTATAGGCATCTTGGATACACTGACCCATAAAATCGTTGAGCTCGGTCTGGTCGCCCTCCATGACATAGGCGACATCGCCGTCCATGATGTAGATGCCCGGACCCTCATTGCCCTCGTAGCCCGGATCGTACGAGACATCACATAACTTGGCGCCGTTTGCAGTGTCCAGCTCGATGGAAGAGTGGCATCCGCCAACCATGTCGTTCGCTTTTGCCCGATAGGACGCATATCCGTACCAACGCTTAAATGTTTTGCCCTTGAGTAGCTCGGACGCCCTATCGATCAGGCTTGTATCCGTGGTATAGCGCATGGCCCCAAGCTGAATACGCGGATAATTGCTAATACCCAGCACAGCCGGCTGCTCATCAAAATCAACCGTAATGGTCTCGGGCTTGTCGTCGCCGGTCAGAAGTTCGACAGATTGAGTCACAGGCTTGACCACCGGCTCCGTCACCGCAGCAGGTAGAAATGCCATACCGACAGCGCCCGCGCCAACCACAGCGATCGCAAGCGCCAAGACAATCAATCCAATACGGGCAGAACGGCTCACGGCAAAACACCCCACAATGCAAACCCGCGCCATGTGCCCTAATGATACCTCCAGCTAACACTATCACCAAAAGAAGCCGTCCACTCCCCACCACCACAAAGGGGACAGGCACCTTTGCGGTGGTTCTCGGTTTCGACGTCCAGCTGTCACACGTTATGAGATTAAAATTGAATCGTTAGCTGAGATTATTCATTTGTCATCGAGCTTGCCTGCTCTTTCTCTCGAGGAGCGCATATGAAGCCGCCTCATTCCACCGGCCGCAACGTCATCGCCATTCTCGCCATACCCATCGTGATGCTCTTCCTTATCGTCGCCACGCCCTTTTCCCTTGGTATCGCCTCGCCCTTCGATCTTTGCGGGATGATCGACGCCGGCTCGCGTGCCACCTCGCTCTCCTTTGTCTGCCGTGGCGTGTTCTACGAATATGCAATTCCCACCGGAAGTTGGCAGTCCAAGTTACCGTTGCTCGGCAAGGTCGACGGATGCTCCCCCTATTTCTGCCTTGAACCTCAGGCGCTAAACTATCTAATCGACGACCAGCCACTCGACTCCATCACCCTCGCCTTCGACTACGCACCAAACACCGATGAGCGCCACATGAACCAAGTCCTCGACAAGATGCTTGGACAGTGCGGGCTCACCGAGGAGACCGGTCGAACCATCTATAGCAACCAGAAATTAAAGCGAACAGAACTCCGCCGTGTCGGAAAAATCAAAGGGCGAAACGGGGCCGCCTACTGGGATGCCTGGGCAACACGCGACAAGGGCGAATTCGGACACAGCACCTATATGGTCACTGTCTACACCAAAGACGGAATTAAGGACAATGTTGACGATTTCGCGTCATCCAAACTCGGCATCCCCAAAACAACCAAGCCCGCCAGCCCAGATGAAATCCTGTAGAGACGCTCATTAACATACCGCTCAACAATCACAACAACATCGAGCTCGTTCCCCACCACCACAAAGGTGCCTGTCCCCTTTGTGGTGGTTTTCGACAAAAAGAAGCCGCCCCATTAACAGAGGCGGCATCAAGCAAGTCTATTTATTAGCGTCCCTCAAGACCCAACGAGAACGCAGAAATGTAGCCCGGGGCTTACCCTTTCCCGAACGCGACCCTCGCGAAGCGCATGAGCACGAGGGAAAGATGTGGCCGGGGCGTACAGCAGAGTTAATCGGCAGCGGCCTTGAACTTGTTGTAGTTGATCAGGCAGCCAGCCTTGACGATGGCACGCTCCTCTGCCGTCATATCGGCAATGTAGAGCTCAATCTGCTCGACCGCACCATCGGCGCGCACCACGTAGGCGGCGATGCCCTTCAGGTCGCCATCGAGCGCGGCGCGGATACCCGGCACAAAGACGTAGTCGCCCACCTCAAAGCTGGGCTCGGCCTCCATCTGGAAGGGCACCATGCCCCAGTTCATCACGTTGGAGCGATAGCGCTTGGTGGCGTACTCGTGGACGATGTTGGCCAGACCGCCGATCACGCGCTGACAGCTCGCGGCCTGCTCGCGGGCGGAACCGTCACCGGGCTTCTTGGCATAGAGCATGGAGCCGTACTCAGTCGCCTTGGCATCGGCCGCGACACCCGCGCCGACCAGCGCCTCAAACACGCCCGCAAGCTCGGCATCGAGTGCCGCCAGATCGCCTGCTGCCTCGCCGGCAACGCGGCGCTTCTCCACGGCGTCGACCTCCTTGGAGCGACCCACGTAGGCCGGATCGCGACGGCTGAGCGTAAACTCGGCCAGGCCCAGCGGGTTGGAGCGGAAGGAGCTCGTCTCGCCCGAAGGAATGAGCTCGTCGGTCGTGGTGACCGGATCCATGATCTTGGAGCACACCTTGAGCAGGATATCGTCGCCGAGCGGCTCCATCGCGGGCCACGGCTTGATGTTGGGACCCTCGACCAGCTCGTCGGCAGGCTCCGCCTTGCCAAAGCCCCAGTACACGCGCTTTTTGTACGGCGCGTCGTCAAAGGTGTACTCGCAGGCCTCGTCCCAAGTCTCCTCGGGCAGGTCGGTCGCCGGCGTCAGGACGCCGCCGTTGGCAGCCGGCGCCGCAATGGAGCGGGCGTCCATCAGGGCCACGGCGCTCAGCTGGCCATTGCCCGGCTTGGAACCCTCGCGGTTGGGGAAGTTGCGCGTAGTGTGGCGGATCGAAAGGCCGTTGTTGGCGGGCGTGTCGCCGGCGCCGAAGCACGGGCCGCAGAACGCCGTGCGCACGATCGCGCCGGCCTCCATGAGGTCGTAGATGTAGCCGCGGCGTGTAAGCTCGAGTGCCACGGGCTGGCTCGTGGGATAGACCGACAGCGAGAACTCGCCGCAGCCGGTGTTGGCGCCCTTGAGCACGCGGGCAGCCTGGACCACGGAGTCGTAGTTGCCGCCCGAGCAGCCGGCGATAACGCCCTGCTGCACGTGCAGCTTGCCGTCGACGATCTTGTCGAGCAGGCTAAAGTGCGTCTTGCCCTCGCCGATCTTGGCGGCCTCGAGCTCCACCTCGTGCAGGATGTCCTCGAGGTTCTCGTTGAGCTCGTCAATCTCAAAGCCGTTGGAAGGATGGAACGGCAGCGCGATCATGGGCTTGATGCTCGACAGATCGACCTCGACGCAGCCGTCGTAGTAGGCGACATCGGCGGGCTTGAGCTCGCGGTAGTCGTCGCCGCGGCCGTGCATGGCCAAAAACGCGTGTGTGTCCTCGTCGGTGGCCCAGATGGAGGAAAGGCAGGTGGTCTCGGTGGTCATGACGTCGACGCCGTTGCGATAGTCAGTCGTCATGCTCGCGATGCCGGGGCCCACGAACTCCATGACCTTGTTCTTGACGTAGCCCTTGGCAAAGACGGCGCGGATGATGGCGAGCGCCACATCGTGCGGGCCGACGCCGGGGCGCGGAGCGCCCGTGAGGTAGATGGCGACGACGCCGGGATAGGCGACATCGTAGGTGTCGCGCAGCAGCTGCTTTGCCAGCTCGCCGCCGCCCTCGCCCACGGCCATGGTGCCCAGGGCGCCGTAGCGGGTGTGCGAGTCGGAGCCCAAGATCATCTTGCCGCAGCCGGCGAAGTTCTCACGCATAAAGGAGTGGATGACCGCAATATGGGGCGGAACGAAGATGCCGCCGTACTTCTTAGCAGCGGAAAGGCCAAAGACGTGGTCGTCCTCGTTGATGGTGCCGCCCACGGCGCACAGCGAGTTATGGCAGTTGGTGAGCACGTAGGGCAGCGGGAACTGCTCCATGCCCGAGGCACGCGCCGTTTGGATGATGCCGACAAAGGTGATGTCGTGGCTCGCCATGGCGTCGAAGCGGATCTTGAGCGCCTCGGGATCTCCGGACGTATTGTGTGCCTGGAGGATCGAATACGCGATGGTGCCACGCTTGGCATCCTCGGGCGTCTGCGTAATACCGCGCTCGGCAGCCTCGGCCGCAGGCACAACCTCGCTGCCGCCGCGCAGGTAGATGCCGTCCTCGTACAGCTTGACCATACTGTCTCCCACTCTGCCCGAAAGGCTCGGGCGCATAGCATACATTCATTCAATATCGTGCCATAGAACAGTTGCGAGTGGGTTGCGAATCTGCACGTTCACTTTATCTCGGTAAAGTAAAGGACGAGCCCCTTGCATCACTCTCCTAACAAGGAGTGTCCCAAAGTGCCGGCACAAAAGGAACGTCCCCAACTGCCAAATGCCGCAAGAATGTCCCCTTTGACTAGTCATTTAAGAACGTCCCCAATGACTACCCTGCCGTATCCGGAGCAAGGCAACGCCGCAGGTAGAGGACGGACAGCGAGCGACGTCCAGAGCGAACAAGTTGGCATGAAAAAGGCAAGGCATAGACCTTCTGGTCATGCCTTGCCTTTTGAATGACAAATTGTCGCTCTGGACGTCGAGCAGCGTCGGCCCGTTACGCGGTTTGGTAAAACCGCGTAACTACAAATCCCCGCCGGCGCCCAGCAGCTTGCGCATGACTTGCTCGGGGTTAACTGAGCCGTCGCGCGGGGCCAGGGCGGTGATCTTCTTTTGCATCTTGTACTCGTGCAGCTCGTCCTCGAGCTGGCGTACGCGGGCGCGGAGCTTCTCGTTCTCGCGTTCGCGCTCCTCGGCACGCTCCTTCATATCGAGGATGCGCACCACGCCGGCGAGGTTGATGCCCTCGTCGGTCAGTTGGTTGATGAGCTCCAGGCGCTCGATATCGGCACGCGAATACAGACGCGTGTTGCCGCCCGAGCGCTGGGGATTCACCAAGCCTTTGGACTCGTAGACGCGCAGAGTCTGCGGGTGCATGCCGGTCAGCTCGGCCGCCACGCTGATCATGTACAGCGGTTTGTTCCTATTGTCCTCGGCCATGCTACCTGACCCCTTTCCGTCTCGTTATCGTCCATCATAAGCCCGTGGGCGCGGGCGTGCGCCGCGACCGCCCTAGTACGTCGCCTTGTAACGGTTGACCTTCTCGCGATAGTCGCGTGTGTCGGTCTCGCGCAGCTTGGTCATGGCATCGCGCTCGTCATCGGATAGGTTCGTGGGGACCTGCACCTTGATCTCGACGAGCAGCGCGCCTGTGCGGCCACGGTGCTTAACGTCGGGCGCCCCCATTTCCTTAAAGCGGAACTTCTTGCCCGTCTGGGTACCCGCGGGCACCTTCAGACGAACCGTCGCACCGCCGGGCGTCGGCACGTCCACCGTGCAGCCGAGCGCCGCCTCGTAGACCGAGACCGGTACCTCCATGGTCACGTCGGCACCTTTGCGCTTAAACAGCGGGTGCTCCTCCACATGCGTGGTCACGACCAGGTCGCCGCGCTCGCCACCCGCAACGCCATACTCGCCGCGACGCTTGTAGCGCAGCTTGCCGCCGTCGACCGCACCCGCAGGCACCGAGACCGTAATGGTCTGCTGCTCACCTGTCGAGGGAATGCGATAGGTGACCTTGTGCGTCACACCGCGAAACGCGTCCTCGGCCGTCACATCGACGGTCAGCGACAGGTCGCCGCCCTTGCGAGCACGGCTGCGGCCAGTGCCGGCACCGGCAGCGCCC
>CAJMRR010000107.1 GCA_905215835.1 uncultured bacterium
CGGTGGCCGTCGTAACGATCGCAACGCTTCCGACAACAACTCCGAGCGCAACGCCTCCGAGAGCCGTCCGCACAGCCATCGCACCAACGCCAGCAACAACGTCGCTGCCGGCATGGACTTCCCCAACCCCGACAAGCAGGGCAAGGGCAAGAAGCGCAAGGGCGGTCACAACAACGAAGAGGACCACTACAGCCGCATGGCTCGCGAGGCCGAGGAGTACAGCCGCGAGAAGGTGCTCGAGGAGGCTCGTGCTGCCGTCGAGGAGGCCTCTCGCGAGTCCACCGGTCGCCGCAAGAAGCGCAAAGAGAAGCGCGAGCGCGAGGCTGCCAAGGCTCAGGAGGAGCGCAAGATAGAGGAGGCGCTGGCCCAGGGCGTGAACCCCGAGGACCTCGACGCCATCAAGGTCTCCCAGGGCGTTACCGTCCAGGAACTTGCCGAGGCGCTCGACGTTCCGGCCAACGACATCATCAAGCGCCTGTTCCTGCTGGGTACGCCGCTCACCATGACGCAGTCCATGTCCGACGACCTCGTCGAGCTCGTCGCCGACGACCTGGGTCGTCAGATCAAGATCATCACCCCCGAGGAGGAGAACACCTTCTCGTTCTATGACGATCCCGCCGACCTTAAGCCGCGTGCCCCGGTCGTCACCGTCATGGGCCACGTCGACCACGGCAAGACGTCGCTGCTCGACGCCATCCGTCACACCGGCGTTGCTGCCGGCGAGGCGGGCGGCATTACGCAGGCCATCGGCGCTTCGCAGGTCATGATCAACGACCGCAAGATCACCTTCATCGATACCCCGGGCCACGCCACCTTTACGGCCATGCGTGCCCGTGGCGCCAAGGTGACCGACATCGTAATTCTGATCGTGGCTGCCGACGACGGCGTCATGCCCCAGACCGTCGAGTCGATCAACCACGCTAAGGCCGCCGGCGTACCCATCGTCGTCGCCGTCAACAAGATCGATAAGCCGGGCGCCAACCCCGACCGTGTGCGTCAGGAGCTCACCGAGTACGGCGTCATCCCCGAGGAGTGGGGCGGACAGAACATGTTCGTCAACATCTCGGCTAAGCAGAAGATCGGTATCGACGACCTTCTGGAGACCGTGCTGCTCCAGGCCGACGTGCTCGAGCTCAAGGCCAACCCGGACACCTTTGCCTCCGGCAACGTCCTCGAGGCCAAGCTCGACAAGGGCCGCGGCCCGGTTGCTACCGTGCTCGTGACCCGCGGTACCCTGCACGTGGGCGATACGCTGGTCGCCGGCCTTACCTACGGCCGCGTCCGCGCCATGCTCGACCCCAAGGGCCGCGCCGTCACCGAGGCCGGTCCCTCCGACGCCGTCGAGATCCTGGGCCTGCAGTCCGTGCCCAACGCCGGTGACGAGTTCCGCGTGTTCGAGGACGAGCGCGAGGCACGTGCGCTGGCCGACGAGCGTTCGCTGAAGGCCCGTATCGAGGAGCAGAGCCGCGTCAAGCACGTCACGCTCGAGAACCTCTTCGAGACCATTGCCGACGCCGAGGTCAAGGAGCTCAACCTGATCATCAAGGCCGACGTCCAGGGTTCCATCGAGGCCCTTCAGGACTCGCTCGACAAGATGGATCAGTCCGAGGTTCGCATCAACACGATCCACTCCGCCGTTGGCGCCATCAACGAGACCGACGTCGTCCTGGCCGACGCCTCCAACGCCATCATCATCGGCTTTGGCGTCCGTCCCGACGGTAAGGCCCGCTCCGCCGCCGAGCGCGAGGGCGTCGAGATCCGTTGCTACGACGTCATCTACAAGTGCCTCGAGGAGCTCGACGCTGCCCGTATCGGCATGCTCAAGCCCACCGAGGTCGAGGTCTCCACGGGTACCGCGACCGTCCTGGACACCTTCAAGGTGCCCAAAGTCGGTATCGCCGCCGGTGTCCGCGTCGAAGAGGGCGAGATCGCCGCGACCGATTCCGTGCGTCTGGTGCGCGACGGCATCGTGGTCTTCAACGGCAAGATCGCCTCGATGCGCCACTACAAGGATGAGGCCAAGAGCCTCAAGAGCGGTTCCGAGGGCGGCATTGGCCTGGAGAACTTCCAGGACATCAAGCCCGGAGACCAGATCGAGGGTTACCGCATCGACCAGGTTGCCCGTACCGAGTAGGGGGTAGCGCTATGAAGCAAACGCAGGCAACCCGCCGTCTGGGCGAGCAGCTTCGCGAGAAGCTTGGTTATATCCTGCTCTTTGAGGTTTCCGATCCGCGTCTCGACCTGGTTACTTTGACTGCGGTCGAGGTCGCGGTGGACCGTTCGTTCGCGCGTGTGTACGTGTCGTGCGATGCGAGCCGCTACGACGAGGTCATGGAGGCGCTCGCAAGCGCCAAGGGCCGTATTCGCAGTCTGTTGGCTCGCTCTCTCGATTGGCGTGTTACGCCCGAGCTCGATTTTCGCATCGATCGCTCGACCGATGAGGCCGAGCGCATCACGCGTGCGCTGGAAAACGTTCCCGCCACGCTTGCGATCGAAAAGGACGAGGACGGCTATCCGATAGCGGATGCCGCCCAGGAGGCAGCTTTAGATGACTAATTCCGCCGACCTCGCCTCGTGCGAGTCTGCAGATATTCAGCGACGCATCCTCGAGCTCATCGAGGGTGCGTCCTCCATTGCGATTTCGGGACACACTTCTCCCGATGGCGACGCCCTGGGCTCCGTATTGGGTCTGGGCCTTTCGCTCATGAAGTTTTTCCCCAACAAGGACATTGCGCTGCTGCTGGCAGACGATGACCCGGTTCCGCGCATCTACCGCTTTATGGAAGGCTCCGATCGCCTGGTGCCGGCATCTGCGTATACCGACAATCCGGACCTGTTCATCTCGGTGGACGTGCCGGTCGTCGAGCGTCTGAACAACTCAGCCGAGGTGCTCCGCCGCTCGTCGCATGTGGTGTGCTTCGATCACCATCCGGCGCGCGAGGAATTTGCCGAGCTGAGCCTGAGGTGCGTCGGCGCCGCAGCCTGCGCCATGATCATCGACCGCTTTTTGGACAATTGTGGCATTGTGGCTCGCGATGGTGTCGCGACCTGCCTGCTGTGCGGCCTAGTGACCGATACCGGTCGTTTTCAGTATCAAAACGCCGATGCTGCTGCGTTCCATGCCGCCTCGCGCCTGGTCGCGCACGGTGCCGATCCGGCGCGTGTTGCGCTCGAGGTCTACCAGAGCATGCGCGTGGAGTTCTTGCATCTCAAGTCCATCGTTATGGGCCGCATCAAAACAGTGGCGCACGGTCGCGTGGCATATAGTTATGCGTACCAGAGCGACCTCGAGGCCTGCGGCGTCACTTCGGATGAGTGCGACGGCCTGGTCGATGTGGTGCGTTCGGTGATGGGCGTGGAGGTCTGCCTGTTCCTGAAGGGCATTGAGGGCGATACCAAGGTACGCGGCAACCTGCGCTCCAAGGGCGACCTCGATGTGTCCGAGATCGCTGCCAACTTTGGCGGTGGCGGGCATCATGCCGCCGCCGGCTTTTCCAACAACGGAACGATTCGCGAGACGCTCGCCGTGGCACTTCCCATGCTGGCCGAGCTGGTGGGGGAGGATCCCGCTTCGGTGACCGTCGAGCTCTAACATTTTGGATGGTACATGGCTCGTCGTACGCCTTCTCAATTGAATATGCTGCTCGCCGTCGATAAGCCGGTGGGCTGTACGTCCCACGACGTGGTATCGCAGTGCCGACGCGCCCTCCATGAGCGACGCGTCGGCCATGCCGGTACGCTCGACCCCATGGCCTCGGGTGTCATGGTGGTGGGAGTGGGCCAGGCGACCCGTCTGCTGGGCATGCTGACCCTCGATACCAAAAGTTATGTTGCCGACATTTCGTTTGGTGTCGAGACCAATACCGATGACGCGGAGGGCGAGGCCGTCCGCACGGTGCCAGCTGCCCCCGAGCTGCGCGATCTCGCTTACGCCCGTGAGCAGCTGGCCGCTATGCTTGGCCCGCAGATGCAGGTGCCGCCAGCGTTTTCGGCCATCTCGGTCAATGGCGTTCGCGCCTATAAGAGTGCTGGCGAGGGCAATGCGGTTGAGTTGCCCCCGCGCCCCGTCGAGGTCTATGCCGCCGACCTGATCGCCGTGGGCGGCGAAGGTGATACGTGTGTGTGGACCGTGGCGTTCTCGGTGAGCAAGGGCACCTATATCCGTGCGCTCGCTCGCGACCTGGGCCGCGCTTGCGATAGCGCCGCGCATATTTCCGCGCTGCGCCGCACGGCCTCCGGTGTTGTTTCCATTGGCGCCTGTCATGCGGTCGAGGAGCTTTCTCCCGAGTCCGCGGCTGGCTTTGCCCTGGATCCCATTGCGGCCCTGGGCGCCACACGTGTTGACTTGCCGGGCAATCTTGCCGACGACCTGCTCTGCGGCCGACGCATTCCCGTTGAGCGTGCGCTTGCCGATTTCGATTCCTCGAAGGCGCTGTTTGCGCTGGTGCTCGATGGGGGACTAAAGGCGCTCGCCCGCATTGAGAGTGGCCGCTTTGTCATGGAGCACGTGTTTCCGCAGGCAATCGGCGGTGTTCGATGATGTTGTCCGCTCGCGAGCTCGCGCGTGTCTTTTTCGCGGGCGAGTCGGACGAGGCTCGCATCGTTGCTGCCGATACGTTTGATGAGTTTGAGCACTTGGGTGCCGCTTCAATCGCCATTGGCGTGTTCGACGGCGTTCACCGTGGACACCAGGAACTCATCGAAGCGCTTGTCCGTGATGCCCGTGCCCATGGCTGTAAGGCGGTCGTGGTTACCTTCGATCCCGACCCGGACGTTGTGGTGAGCCCTTCGCCCGCTCAAAAATTGATGACGACGGCCGACCGTCTGCATGCCTTGGCTCAAACCGGGGTCGATGCGGTGGTGGCCGTTCCCTTTACGCCTGAGGTTGCGGCACTCGACCATGTCGGTTTTCTCGCACTGCTGTCACGCGTAGTCGACATTCGCTCGATTCGCGTTGGCAGTGACTTTAGGCTGGGTCGTGGCGGTGCTTCTGGTGTTGCCGAGATGCGCTCCTGGGGTTCCGAGCACGGCGTTGACGTGTATGGTCACGACCTGCTTTGCGAGGGCGGTGAGGCCATTTGCGCCACCCGTATTCGTCATGAGCTGGGACAGGGCCATGTGGAGCTTGCTGCTGAGTTACTCGGCCGTCCGTATATGGTGCGTGGCGGTGTTATTCGCGGCCGTCACGAGGGTTCTGGCATGGGCTTTCCCACGGCAAACTTGCAGGTTCCCGACGGCATTCAGGTGCCAGCCGATGGCGTGTATGAGGGTCTGGTGCTGGTCGATGACACCGCGTGGCCCGCTGCCGTGAACGTCGGTCTGCCGCCAACGTATGCTGACGATGCGGCATCTGCGCATCTCGAGGCTAATTTAATTGGTTATACGGGCGACCTGTACGGCGCTTCCGTTTCGCTGGCGTTTACGCGCTGGCTGCGTCCCTCGCGTGTGTTCGATTCGCTGGATGAGTTGATCGCGACCGTCGAGGGTAATATCGAAGATATTCGTCACAACTTGGGCGATCAGGGGGTGAGCATCCGTGATTAGCGATGAGGAAAAAGACCAGGTACGCGCTGCGTCTGACCTGGTTGCCATCGTGCAGGAAACGGTCGAGCTCAAGCCTCGCGGCCATGAGTTTTGGGGATGCTGCCCCTTTCATGGCGAGAAGACACCGTCCTTCCACATTATCCCCGCCACGCAGGTGTGGCATTGCTTTGGCTGCGGCGAGGGTGGCGACGTCTTCACGTATATCATGAAGCGCGAGAACCTGAGCTTTCCCGAGTCAATCCGTTACTTGGCCGACCGTGCCGGCATTGAGCTGCACGATACCGGCGCTTATCGCGAGCGCGGTACCAAGCGTGCCCGCATCTACGATTTGTGCGCCGAGACCGCCCAGTTCTATCACACCATGCTTATGCGCGGTAAGGACGGCCGTCCGCGCGAGTACTTTGCCAGCCGCGGCATGGGCGGCGACGTCTGCCGCCGCTACTGTCTGGGCTTTGCGCCGGGCCGTAACGCGCTGGTGTCACACCTGTCCCAGGCGGGTTTTACCCCGCAGGAGATGATCGATGCCAACGTTGCCGTGAGCCGCGGGCGCGGACAGCTCGCCGACCGCTTTTACGACCGCGTGATGTTTCCCATCTTTGACGAACAAGGGCATAACATCGCCTTTGGCGGTCGCATTATGGGCGACGGCCAGCCTAAGTATCTCAACACCGCCGAGACGAGTGTGTTCCATAAAAAGCGAAACCTCTACGGTTTTAATTGGGCCAAGGAGTTTATCGTCGCGCAGGATACCGCCATCGTGGTGGAGGGCTATACCGATTGCATCGCCTGCTGGGAGGCGGGGATTAAAAACGTTGTCGCCACGCTGGGCACCGCCCTCACGGAGCATCACGTCAAGACCCTCACCCGCTTTGCCAAGCGCATCGTCTATATGTTTGACGGAGACGCCGCGGGCCAGAAGGCCGCTCGCCGTGCGATTCAGTTTATTGAGCAGGATTCGATGGATCTGCGCTGTGTGGTGCTGCCCGACGGCAACGATCCCATGGAGTTCATCACGGCGCACGGCGGAGAGGAGCTGCAGAAACGCATTGACGCTGCCGAGCCTCTCATGGACTTTGTGTACCGTTCGCTGCAGGAGTCGAGCGACATCACCACGCCGGGCGGTCGCGCCAAGGCGCTCGAGGATGCGCTGACGCTCATCTATCCGCTGCGCGATAGCTATATGATCGACACGTACTTTATCCAGATTGCCGACCTGTTGGGTTTGGATCTGGAGACCGTGCGCGCGAGCTCGGGCCGTGTGTTTCGCGATGTCGCCAAGCGCGAGGATGCGGAACGACGTCGTGAGCAGAACTATGAGCGCCAGCGGGCACAGGCTGAGCGGTCCGGTAGCGCGGGCAGTCGGGCGTCGGGTTCTCGCGATGCCGGTCGCGGTGCTTGGGCATCGGGCGCGACGCCGCCGGTGCCC
>CAJMRR010000108.1 GCA_905215835.1 uncultured bacterium
CCGGCGGCGAGGACGAGCCGGTCGATGCATCTTGCCGCACCAACGCGGGTTTTGCCGCAAGCCTCATCTGCATTGGCCTCAACATCACCCTGTGCCTGGCCAAGGGCATCGCGGGCCTGCTCGCCGGTTCCGTCTCCCTCATCGCCGACGCTTTCAACAACCTCTCCGATGCCTCGAGCAACATCGTGAGCCTGCTCGGGTTCCGCCTTGCCAGCCGCCCGGCAGACGAGGGCCACCCTTACGGCCACGGCCGCTACGAGTACCTGGCTGGTCTGTTTGTCGCCGTCCTGGTTTGTGCCGTCGGCATCAACCTAATCCTCGAGTCGGTCACCAAGATCATCAAGCCCTCGCCCACCGTGTATTCGGCGCTCTCCATGGCTGCCCTTGTTCTGTCCATGCTCGTCAAATTCTGGATGGCAGCGTTCAACCGCACGCTGGGCGATCGCATCGACTCCGAAACGCTCATCGCCACGGCGCAGGACTCCAAAAACGACGTCATCACCTCGGGCTCGGTCTTGGTGGCGGCGCTTATTTCGCAGACGACCGGCTTTGATCTCGATGGCTGGGCAGGCCTGGGTGTGGGCATCTTCATCTGCATCAGCGGCCTGGGCCTGGTGCGCGACGCCATCAGCCCGTTGCTGGGGCAAGCGCCCGACCCCAAGCTCGTCCAGGCAATCCGCGACAAGATCATGTCCTATCCGCAGGTCTTGGGCACACACGACCTCATGGTGCACGACTACGGCCCCGGTCGTCAGTTTGCCAGCGCCCACGTGGAGATGCCCGGCGAGGGCGACGCGTTTGAGCACCACGAGATTCTGGACACCATCGAGCACGACATCAAGCGCCAGATGGGCATTGGTATCACGCTGCACTGCGACCCCATCGCGACAACCGGCGATGACTTGCGCGGCTGGGTCAAGCGCGGCGTCATGCAGATCGATCCCGCGCTCTCCATCCACGACCTGCACGAGCACGACGGGTTCGTTTCGTTTGACCTGGTGCGTCCCGACGGCTTTGACATATCCGACGAGGAGCTGCTGGGGCTCGTCACGCGCATCGTGCACGAGCGCCGACCCGATGCCTCATGCGTCGTCACGTTTGATTCGGGCTTTAGCTCGCCCGACCGTCCGGCCGAGCAACTGTAGCCTGCTTAACAGCTAGTTTCCCTGCGCGCCCGAGATGCCGTTTTGCAGCGCGTCCCAGGCATTGGTAGCCATATCGCCCAGATTCTGAGCAGTATCGCCGAGGTTTTGGGCTGTATCGCCCAGCTCTTGTGCCTTGTCTCCCAACTCCTGTGCCTTGTTGCTCAAATCCTCCAGCGTATTGGAGCTCGAGCTGTCGGTACCGCTTTGGCCGCCGGACGAGTTGCCATAGCTGTTCTTGTGCGTGAGCTGAATCTCCAGGTTGCCGTTGTCGTTATAGTAGGCATTCGTAACAACCCAGTTGGCATCGACGACGGGCGTTGAGCCATCATCAGTCAGGACCACGGCATTCGAAAGATCAGCGCCGCGTGACTTGAGGAGCTTCTTGGCGTTGGACCAGTACTGTCCCGGGATATCGCTCAGGTCGACGGCAGCAGACTGGGTGGTCTCGGCCTGCTCGGTCGTGGCATCGGTCGTGGCGCCCCGCTTGTTGAGCATGCCCGACACGATGGCGAACACGACCGACAAGGCAAAGAAGATCGCCAGCACAATCAGGATTTTCTTGATCACGCTCGACGGACGCGACGGTGCCTTCTCCTCGTCCTCACCATACTGCGGAATCGATTTGGGATACTCGCGATACGGCTGGCGCGACTCGTAGCGAGGCTGCGCCGTGCGAGGCAAATACGTCGTCTGCTGAGGCTGCGGAATGGGATTCTGCGGCAGGTTGTCATAGGGATTCGGCGTCGAGGCAGCATAAGAATCCTGCGGCGCGTAATCAAACGGATCCGGAGCTGCGTTGCCATAGGGGCCTTGCGAAGATGCAGCGTAAGAATCCTGCGCCGTGTCGCCATAGCCCATAACCCGGGTGGGCTCGGCAGAAGGCTGCGTCGCGGCGGGGTCGGTATAACCGGGGTTGGGAACAACGCGGGTCGCATCGGCGCTATCGCCAGCCTGCGCGGAACCGTAGCCGCCCATCACGGTTGTCTTGTCCTGATCCATGCAACGATTCCTTTCCGTCGCGCGTGAGTCTCAAGTTATCCATGCATTCTACCCGCGCAAAAGCCTATGATGGGCAGAGTCCGTCGGTATCTACAAGACATGCGCGGTCCTAAGGATCAAAAAGCCCCGCCGGGCCTTGTGGGCACGGCGGGGCGGGCAAGCGGCTATGAGCAGCAGGCTTAGAACAGGCCGGTGATGTTGCCGTCGTTGTCGACGTCGATGTTTTCGGCCGCGGGCACCTTGGGCAGACCCGGCATGGTCAGAACACTACCGGTCAGCGCGACCACAAAGTGGGCGCCGGCAGAAACCTTGAGCTCACGCACGGTGATGCGGAAGTTCTCGGGAGCGCCCAGGGCCTTGGCGTTGTCGCTAAAGCTGTACTGCGTCTTGGCGACGCACACCGGCAGGTTGCCAAAGCCATTCTCGCGCAGCTCGGCGAGCTGGCGCTTGGCGGCCGGCGTAAAGTCAACGCCGTCGGCGCGGTAGACCTTGGTGGCAACAGCCTCGAGGGCATCAGCGACATCAGCGCCGTCCTCATAGGCAAACTTGAGCTCGCTCGGCTGCTCAATCAGACGCATGACCTCATCGGCAAGCTCGAGCGCGCCCTCGCCGCCCTTGGCCCAGACCTCGGAAAGCTTAACGTTGACGCCGAGCTTCTGGCACTCGGACTCGATGAGCGCAAGCTCGGCCTCGGTGTCCGTCGGGAAGCGGTTGATGGCGACCACGCAGGGCAGACCATAAACGTTCTGGATGTTGTCGACGTGACGCAGCAGGTTGGGCATGCCAGCCTTGAGTGCCTCGAGGTTCTCCTCGTTGAGGTCGGCCTTGGCGACGCCACCGTTGTACTTAAGCGCACGAGCGGTAGCGACGATCACGACGGCGCTGGGGCGAACGCCCGTCATGCGGCACTTGATATCGAGGAACTTCTCGGCACCCAGGTCGGCGCCAAAGCCGGCCTCGGTAATGGCAACATCGCCAAAGCGCATAGCCATACGCGTGGCCATGATAGAGTTGCAGCCGTGGGCAATGTTGGCGAAGGGACCGCCGTGGACAAACGCAGGCGTGCCCTCGAGTGTCTGAACCAGGTTGGGTTTGAGCGCATCCTTGAGCAGGGCAGCCATGGCACCCTGAGCCTTAAGGTCGCGGGCGCGGACGGGCTCGCCGGCATAGCTGTAGCCGACGACGATCTCGCCCAAGCGCTCCTTGAGGTCGTTGATGCTCGTGGACAGGCACAGGATTGCCATGACCTCGGAGGCAACGGTGATATCGAAGCCGTCCTCGCGCGGCACGCCCTGGGCCTTGCCGCCAATGCCGTCGATAACATGGCGCAGCTGACGGTCGTTCATGTCGACGACGCGCTTCCAGGTGATGCGCTTAACGTCAATACCGAGCTGGTTGCCCTGCTGAATATGGTTATCAAGCATGGCGGCCAGCAGGTTGTTGGCAGCACCGATGGCATGGAAGTCACCGGTAAAGTGCAGGTTGATATCCTCCATGGGGATGACCTGAGCCCAGCCGCCGCCGGCAGCACCGCCCTTAACGCCAAAGACGGGGCCGAGCGAAGGCTCGCGCAGGGCCACAGCGCTCTTGACGCCGCGGCGACGCAGGCCATCGGCCAGACCGATGGTCGTGGTGGTCTTACCCTCGCCCGCGGGCGTGGGGTTGATAGCGGTCACGAGGACGAGCTTGGCCTGGTGGTCAGTTGGCTCGTTGAGCAATGAATAGTCGACCTTAGCCTTGTCGAAGCCGTACGGAATAAGGTGCTTAACGTCGACGCCGGCGTTCTTGGCCACCTCGGTAATAGGCAGCGGCGTGACAGAACGTGCGATTTCGATGTCAGTAGGCATGGGCGGTCCTTTCGTTACCGAATGAGAAAAAGACCAATCCAGCATAGCACGGGCGCGCAATAGTAAAACACCCGCAACCGATGAACGGCGATATGTTTACCCAATGTCCGGCGATAGCCCAACAGCACGCCAAAACAAAGCGCCCTAAACGGTAGGTTCAATCCCCAGGTGCTCAAAGGTGCGAAGGGTTGCCTGACGGCCCTGCGGCGTACGAATCATCAACCCGCACTGCAACAGGTAGGGCTCATAGACATCCTCGAGCGTGCCCGGGTCCTCGCCCACCGCGCTGGCAAGGGTCGTAAGTCCCACGGCACGACCGGAGAACGTCTTAGCGAGCGTCTCCAAAATGCGAATATCCATCCAGTCCAGCCCGAGCTCGTCGATCTCGAAGAACTCGAGCGCCTGACGGCAGATATCGAGCTCGATGGGGCCGTTGCCGCGCACCTGTGCGTAATCGCGCACGCGCTTGAGCAGGCGGTTGGCAAGACGTGGCGTGCCGCGCGAACGCGAGCCGATCTCGAGCGCACTGGGATGGTCGATCGTCACGCCCAGGATAGTCGCCGAGCGCGTCACAATCTGCGCGAGTTCCTCGACCGTGTAGTAATCCAGGCGATATGAAATGCCAAAGCGGTCGCGCAACGGGCCGGTCAACATGCCTGAGCGGGTCGTTGCCGCTACCAGCGTAAACTTGGGAATATCCAGGCGAATCGAGCGCGCCGCCGGACCCTTGCCAATCACGATATCGAGGGCAAAGTCCTCCATCGCGGGGTACAGGACCTCCTCGACCGAACGGTTGAGGCGGTGGATCTCGTCGATAAACAGCACATCACCCGGCTGCAAGTTAGTAAGGATGGCCGCTAGGTCGCCCGTGCGCGCGATGGCAGGGCCACTCGTGGTCTTGATCTGAGCGCCCAGCTCGTTGGCGATAACGGTGGCCAGCGTGGTCTTGCCCAGGCCCGGAGGACCCGAGAAGATCACGTGGTCGAGCGTCTCGCCACGGCTCTGCGCCGCTTCGATCAACACGCGCAGGCTTTGCTTGATGTGCTCCTGGCCACAGTAATCGTCCAGACGCTGGGGGCGCAAAGTGCGATCGACATCGAGGTCCTCGGCCGTCAGCTCCGAACCCACCATACGCTCGCCATGCGCCATGGATGCCGCCGGCGAGTTACCGGGCGTCGCCCACAGGTCCTGAGAGTCATCGGCTTCCCACATCACGCATCCATTCCAAGTCGCTTAAGCGCCGCGCCGAGCAGATCCTCGACACGCATATTCTGCCCATCATACCCGCTCAGGGCAACATCGGTCTCCTGCGGGCTAAAGCCCATGGAAAGGAGCGCCGCACGGGCGTCATCGATCGCCGAAGGAGCGGCGGCGGGAACCGGCATCGCAACCTGGCCGGGAATCACGTCGACCGGCACAAAGCCCTTATCCTTGGCAAAGGTGCTCTTGAGCTCCAGGATCAGACGCTGCGCGGTCTTTTTGCCCACACCGGGAACCTTGGCCATACCCTTGTCGTCCTCGGCCATCACCAGGGAATACAGCTGTCCCACGGTATAGGTGGAGAGCACGGCAAGCGCCAGGCGCGGGCCAACGCCCGACACGGACACGAGCCGATCGAACATCGTGCGCTCGTCCTTGGAGGCAAAACCAAAGAGCGTCATGGCATCCTCACGCACCTGCATACGGGTATAGAGGCGCACCTCGCCGCCGGGTGCAGGCAGCGTGGCGGCAGTGCTGCCCGAGATGCCGAGCTCAAAGCCCACGCCCGATACATCGACAACGGCCGAGCTCATCGTGGCCTCGACAAGCGTTCCATGGAGCTGGGAGATCATCAGTATCCGGTTCCTCTCTGTTGATAGAACTCGCCACCGGTAAGCGCCCGGGTGCGGCTGAGGTTAACGTGACAGATGGCGCAGGCCAGAGCATCGGCGGCATGGTCGGGATGCGGGTCGTGATCGAGCTGCGTGAGCGTACGAACCATATACGCGACCTGCCGTTTGTCCGCGGCGCCGGTGCCCACAACGGCCTGCTTAATCTGCATAGGCGTGTACTCGCCAATCTCGAGCGCGCACTCCGAAAGAGCCACGAGCGCAGCACCGCGGGCATGCGCCGTGGGGATGGCCGAGCGGACGTTGGCGCCAAAGTAAATGCTCTCGATAGCAGCGGTATCGGGTCGATAACGCTCCACGACACCCTTGAGGTCGCGGGCGATGTGAGACAGGCGCACCGCGAGCGGGCTTCCGGCACTGGTCTCAATACAGCCGTAGGCACGGCAGCGAACCTCGCCGCGCCGCTCCTCGATAATCCCCCAACCCGTATGGGCCAAACCGGGGTCGATGCCCAAAATGACCAAGCCAACCTCCCCTCGCCACAAGCGCAGCACAAGGCAACGCCCCGCGCACTATTCACGAACGTCTGTTCTAGAATAACACAACGGGGCCGAGATGCTTAGTTGAAGTATCGGGGTTGGAAGCGAATCCTATCCCCAGTTTAGTTCTGCGAGAAGAATGGGAACTGTCGGGGGTCCCCCGGCGGCTGCGCCATCGGCGTGCCCTGGGGCCCGCCCTGCGGTCCGCCCTGGCCGCCCATCATCTTTTCGATGGCGTCCTGGACCTCGCCCTCAAACTTCTTCATGCCCTCATGCAGACGACGCTGGCCATCCTCGGAGCGCAGCTCCTCCATCTGCTCGGGCGAAATACCCAACAGTTCACCCAGTATGCCCATCATCTCGCCACGCATGCGCTCGCTTGTATCCTCGTCGGCAAAGCGGTTCACCTCAGCGCGCGCCAGCGCATCGACCGTCATGCGTTCCTTGCCGCTCAGCCCCAGGTCGGACCACGCGAGCATGTACGGCCAGGCGCGCTCGACAAACGAACGGGCCGAGACGATCGGCGCCGTCGGCAGCATGCGGCGGGCGGCCTCGCCCTGACGTACGAGCATCAGCAGCAGCG
>CAJMRR010000109.1 GCA_905215835.1 uncultured bacterium
CCGACTTCCACAACGCCGATTTGGGCTGCGGCTGGGAGCCGACGGGGACGCTTCAGCTAGAATACGCCAAGCACTTCACTGTCGACGAGTTCGAAGGCGGCTTGCGGCTTATCTGCGTTTCGAACGGGGAGCGCTTCCTCGTGGTGCCGCAGGATGCGAAGGTACCTGATGGGTTGAGCTCCGACATCGCGGTCATAAGGCGCCCCGCCGACAAGGTGTACCTCGTGTCGTCGGCGACGATGTGCCTGGTCGACGCGCTCGATGCGAACGACAATATCCTCATGTCGGGCACGAAGGCCGACGATTGCTCGGTCGGGGGCTTCAAAAGCGCGCTCGAAAGTGGGGCGATCGCCTACGGCGGCAAGTACAGCGCGCCCGACTACGAGCGAATATCGGCCTCGGGCTGCACGCTCGCCATCGAGAACACCATGATCAACCACACGCCCGATGTGAAGGAAAAGCTGCAGAAGCTCGGGCTCGTCGTGCTCACCGAACAGTCGTCGAGCGAGCCCGAAGCACTCGGGCGCGTCGAGTGGATTAAGCTTTTCGGCGTCCTGTTCGACAAGGAAGACGAGGCCGCGCACCTGTTCAACGAGCAGAAGGCCCGCGTCGAGCAAACGTCGAGGCTCGCGTCGTCAGGTAAAACCGTGGCGTATTTCTACATTAACTCGAACGGGGCCGCCGTCACGCGGCGGGCGGGCGACTACGTGGCGCAGATGATCGAACTTGCAGGCGGCAGCTACGCGCTCGATGACGCGCAGACGGCGTCGACGTCAGGTTCGTCAGTAACGCTCGAAATGGAGCGTTTCTACGCGACGGCGAAGGATGCCGACATCATCGTCTACAATGGCACCATCGACGAATCGGTTGCCACCTTGAAAGACTTCGTAGGCAAAAACGCGCTATTGTCGCAGTTCATAGCTGTAAAGAACGGCAACGTCTGGGTCACAAGCGCCGACATGTACCAGCAGATGACTTCTACCGCCGACATTATCGACGAGCTGCACGGGGCGTTCACCGGCGATGACTCGAACGACTTCCATTATCTGAGGAAGCTCGGCTAGCGCCATGAGAAGCCGGCTTTCCATGGCATACGACGAATCGGGGCGCGCCGCGCGGTGTCGCATCGTGACGGTGCTGCTCGCTGTTGCCCTCATTGTGCTCGTCGGGGCCAACCTGTGCATGGGAAGCGTGCTCGTGCCCGCAGACCACATCCCCGGCATCCTTTCGGGCGGCGCGGCCAATTCCATGGAAAGCCAGGTCATCTGGGAGATTCGCCTGCCGCGCGTGCTTTCAGCCGTGCTTCTCGGCGGGGCACTTTCGCTCTCCGGGTTCCTGCTGCAGACGTTTTTCAACAACCCCATCGCCGACCCGTTCATCTTGGGCGTCTCCTCGGGCGCAAAGTTCGTCGTCGCGCTTACGATGATCGTACTTCTGGGCGCGAACCAGGCCATGTCCTCGCCGGCCATGGTGGCCGCAGCGTTTCTGGGCTCGCTTATCACCATCGGCTTCGTGCTCCTCATCGCACGGCGCATAAGTTCCATGGCCATGCTCATCGTGTCGGGCGTCATGGTGGGATACATCTGCTCGGCGGCGACGAACTTCCTCATCGCCTTCGCCGACGACCAGTCCATCGTGAACCTGCACAACTGGTCTTTGGGTAGCTTCTCGGGTTCGAGCTGGGACGACGTCGCGGTCATCGCGGTCGTGGTGATCACCGTGAGCGCATGCGTATTCGCAATATCGAAGCCCCTTTCCGCCTTCCAGCTGGGAGAAGCCTACGCGAAAAGCGTCGGCGTGAACGTCGCACGCTTCCGCGTGGTGCTCGTCCTTCTAGCGAGCATGCTCTCCGCCTGCGTGACCGCGTTCGCTGGTCCGGTGTCGTTCGTAGGCATCGCGGTTCCGCATCTCGTGAAGTCGGCGCTGAAGTCGTCGAAGCCCATCAGCGTGATTCCTGCGTGCTTCTTGGGAGGCGCCATCTTCTGCGCGGGCTGCGATTTAATCGCGCGCACGCTGTTCTCTCCCGTCGAGCTTTCCATCAGCGCCGTCACCGCCATCTTCGGCGCGCCGGTGGTTATCGTGCTCATGTTGAAGAAGCGAGTGAGGTAGATGGGGGAATTCGTGCCGCGGCCCAAAACGCTCGGAAGGGACATTCCATGCTTAGACAGTCCTGAGCTCGCACGAAAGCGCCAGAAGGCACTCTCGGCTCGTGCGGAACTGCGTGCGGAACGCCTCCTCCGAGCGGACTCGAACCCCGAAACCCCGGTCGAAACGCAGGCTGACGGAGCGCCGCTTTTCCGCATAAGCGACCTCTCGGCGGGCTACGACAAGAAGGTCGTAGTCGAAGGCGTCGATCTGGAGGTTCGCGCGGGCGACGTCGTGGCGCTCATCGGGCCAAACGGCTCGGGCAAGTCGACCATCTTGAAAACCATCACACGCCATCTGGCACCGCTTGCCGGCGCGGTCGAGCTCGACGGGCGGGAGATTTCCCGATGGAAGACGGCGGAATTCGCAAGGAACCTTGCCGTTATGCTGACAGATCGCCCCCGGACCGAGCTCCTCACCTGCCGCGATATCGTAGAGGCGGGAAGGCATCCCTACACCGGGCGAATGGGCACACTCTCGCCCGACGACCATAGTCGGGTCGACGAGGCCATGAAAACCGCACATGTGGAAGAGCTCGCCGAGCGCGACTTCATGCAGATAAGCGACGGGCAACGCCAGCGCGTCATGCTCGCACGCGCCATCGCGCAGGATCCGCGTGTGCTCGTGCTCGACGAGCCCACGTCGTATCTCGATATCCGCTACCAGATCGACCTGCTGCGAATACTACGCCACCTTGCGAAATCGCGGAATGTGGCTGTCATCATGTCCATCCACGAACTCGAGCTCGCGCAGAAAAGCGCCGACAAGGTGATTTGCGTGAAGGACGGCCGGGTCTTCCGCGCCGGCGCACCCGAGGACATATTCACGCGCGAGACGATTGGCGAGCTCTACGGCCTTAAACATGGCACCTTCAACGAGCGCTTCGGCAGCGTGGAAATTGGGCGCCCACACGGCGATGCACACACGTTCGTCATCGCCGGCGCAGGTACGGGGTCGGCTGTGTTTCGCCAGCTCATCCGGCAGGGCAAGGCGTTCTACGCGGGCGTTCTGCACGAAGGGGACATCGACTGCGAGCTCGCGCGCGACCTGGCGACGGAATGCGTGGCCGAGCGCGCCTTCGAGCCGATCGGGGATAAAACCATAGCCCGCGCCAAAGAGCTCCTCGTCCACTGCGCGCGCCTTATCGTGTGCCCCGCCGCCTTCGGCACCATAAACGCCCGCAACGCAGAGCTCGTCGAGTTCGCACGATCGCATGGTATCGAGGTCATGCGAGCGTGCGAAGGCGCATCGGAGGATTCCAATGGATACGCCTAGGCGCGGTCCAAGAAATCGTCCGCATCCCCATCTGACACTATTTCACCGCAACTTAGAAGGTGCCGGCGTATAACGCTTCACCCCAAATTAAATTGATTCGTTGAATAGACACATTGCAAATCTTTATACTTCGTTTAATCCACAAGTGGGTATTATCACACATTAAGCACACGTGAAAGGATATACCCATGTCGCTTACACAGTCAGCAGAGCGTGCAGCGCTCAACAAGCTCATCGATTATCTCGACGACAACCCGCAAGAAAACATCGACAAAATCATGGACCTCGTGAACAAGCTGGTCCCCAATCGCGTATTTCCTGTACAGCGAGAGGCATTCACCAATGTCATCAAGAGCCGCGGCAATTGGTATGACCTGATTATGCGTGTGTTCAGCCTTAATCCCCAGATGCGAACCAAACTGCTTAAGACCCTCATTGTCGACGCCAACCTGCTTGCTTGGCCAGAGCAGGAAAAGAACCGCGAAAAGTACCAGTGCAACGTTCCGTGGGCCATCCTGCTCGATCCCACGAGCGCTTGCAACCTGCATTGCACGGGCTGCTGGGCCGCCGAGTACGGCTACAAGCAGAATCTCTCGTTCGAAGACATCGACTCTATCGTTACGCAGGGCAAAGAGCTCGGTACGCATATCTACATCTATACCGGCGGCGAGCCGCTCGTCCGCAAGCACGACCTGATCAGAATTTGCGAAAAACATCAGGACTGCGTGTTTCTCTGCTTTACCAACTCCACGCTGATCGACGAGGCCTTCTGCGACGATATGATTCGCGTAGGTAATTTTGTCCCCGCCATCAGCGCCGAGGGCAATGAGCACACCACCGACGCCCGTCGCGGCGAGGGTACCTACGCAAAGATCGAGCACGCCATGAAACTCCTGCGCGAGCGCGACTTGCCGTTTGGTATCTCCACCTGTTGGACCAGCGCCAATGCCGATACGGTTGCTACCGAGGAGAACATGGACTGGATGATCGGCGAGGGAGCACTCTTCTGCTGGTACTTCCACTTTATGCCGGTTGGCCGCAATGCAACCCCCGAGCTCATGCCCACGCCCGAGCAGCGCGAGCACATGTATCACTTTATCCGCGAAATGCGTGAGAAGAAGCCGCTGTTTACGCTCGACTTCCAAAACGACGGCGAGTTTGTAGGCGGATGTATCGCCGGCGGCCGCCGCTACCTGCACATCAACGCCGCCGGAGACGTGGAGCCGTGCGTGTTCATCCACTACTCAAACGCCAACATCCACGATGTGAGCTTACTCGACGCGCTGCGCTCTCCCCTCTTTATGAAGTACTACGAGAACATGCCGTTCAACGACAACTACCTCAAACCATGCCCCATGCTCGAGAATCCCGACGTGCTGCCCAAAATGGTCGCCGAGAGTGGCGCAATGAGCACCGATCTTATCGAGAAGGAGTCACCCGAGCAGCTGCGCGAAAAGACCCAGGCTGCCGCCGAGGCATGGTCACCTGTCGCCGACCGCATCTGGAACGACTCCGACGATCCGCTATATGCCAAGCGTCACGAGGATAAGTCACAAGGTATGGCCGATAGCGACATGCACAAGTTCGAAAAACAGGGCCGCACACTCAAAAACGGCGATTAATGCTGCCCTACACGACAAACGCTCAGAAATGAAGCGGAGCAGTCTCGAGGCACATCTTCGAGGCTGCTCCGCCTTACCGTCAAAACAGTTTTACTAAGTTGCGGTGAAATAGGGACTAGATCGGCCTTCCAATAACCAAAACAATCCCTATTCCACCGCAACTTCTTTAAGTTGTTGAATTATCGATGCTATTCGAAGCGAGATTCCAGGCTCGACAGGCCGTTGAGTGTGAGGTCATTGGCAACCTCCGAGACGCGCTCGATAGGAACCGAGCCATCAGACAATGCCCACGTGCGATAGATACCGATAATACCCGACAGCAAAAACGCCAGATAGTAGTCGAACATCTCGTCCTTGAGACCTTGGGGCAGCAGATCGCGCTCGGCAATCTCGTGTTCGAGCGGCGAACGAAGACGAGCCATAAAATCATCGAGCGGAATGTTCTCGATCAGCTGACGATTGAGCACCAAGTTGTTACACAGTGCCTCGTTAACGGTTTTAAAGAAGGTCGCCGCCGCGCCCAGAGCGCGCTCGTTGGTGTCGCCGTCCATGGAAGCAAGCGTTTTCTCGACCGAGTCGACAATCATCTCCACCACATCGACGGCAATGGCATCGAGCAGGCCGTCAACCGTACCAAAGTGAACGTAAAAGGTTTTGCGGTCGACATTGGCCTCGCGCGCGATGGCACTCACCGTAATGTCTGCCAGCGGCTTTTCCATGAGCAGGCGCTCGAAAGCGGAAAGGATGGCATTACGGCTGCGAACGATGCGACGATCAAGACGCGGTTTGCTGGTTGCCATGGGCGTGTCCCTTCGATATGCGAGCATTCATCAACAGATGAGAGATAATCTACGTAAGAGGATTATCCCCCATACAGCACAAATATGCCCCGCATCATGAAGAACGCACGACTGTCCTACTGCGACTTAGGGTGCTTCTTCTTATTGAGTACCGACGGAGATACGCGAATACCATCGCCTGTCTGGCGCACATAGGCTTTATGAGCCGGCTTAGCGGTCCCAGAAGCCTTCTGAGCCTGCTTCTTGGGATCAACAGTAACAGCATTCGTGGGGTGCGGCATAGTGGGCGCAGAGGGCGTCTGAGGCGTGCGGCCGAGCTTGCGCATCACGCGATCCCAGCGCGCATGGATGCTCTCGTTGTGGGCGCTCTTAAGGCCCAGCAGGGGCGCAGCCAAAATGGTCGGCGCAATAAACGTAATGAGGCGCCACAGCAGATAGCCAGCGGTCGAAGCCGACCCAAAGAAATGACCCAAGAACAATGCAAAGCCGCCCTCAGCGCCACCAGTTCCACCGGGCAGGGGGACCGCAGAGCTCAACAGCTGGACAAAGGCGCTCGCGGCCATGACCGAGAAAAAGTCGACCTCATGGTGGCCAAAGGCAAGCATCAGGAAATACGGCACGAGGTAGAAAAACGCGAGCTGCAGCATGGTGATGACCACCGTGAGCAGCATGGACGAAAAGTGGCCAGCCGAAAGCTTGAACTTCTCAGAGAAGGAGTAGATCTCGCCATCGACAAACGTGCGCCAACCCTCGATCTTAGTGGCCGAGACACCAATGCGCTCGAGCCAATTGATGATGCAATGGGCGACGCGCGTGACGGTCTTAGGCATGAGCGCGACGGCGAAGATGCCCAGCAAGATGCAGCAGTGCCCACCAAAGCTAAAGACACACAGCAGCGTCATGTCGCCATAGCGCTCGGCAAAAAACGGCATGCGAGCAAGCAGTAGGATAGCGCCCCAGGCAACGAGGCCAAACTGATACACGATAAAGCGCGTGAACTGCGTGGCGCCAGCCTCGCCGACATTTTGGCCCGCCTTGGTCAGGCGGTAGATCTGGGCGGGAGTCGAGCCCATCATCATAGGTGTG
>CAJMRR010000110.1 GCA_905215835.1 uncultured bacterium
TCAAAGAGGACGGCATGACCAGAAGGTCTATGCCGTCCTCTTTTCATGCCAATTTGTTCGCTCTGGCGCCCGCTCGCTGGCATTGCCAAAACATCGACGTTGCCGTGGTCCTAAGTAGTCATTGGGTGTTCCTATAGTTTTGTCAACCGTCGGGGCTACTCCCGGTAGGGCACCCGGTCGCGCATCACGGCGTATATCGCCCTGAGCCGCTTCCTCGCGACGGCCTTGAGCGCCCGCCCGTGCCCCATGCCCCGTGCCCTGCAGGCCCGGTAGTACTCGCCGTAGCGCCCCGAGGACCTCACCAGGCTGTTGCACGAGAAGATCAGCAGGGACTTGAGCCTCGCGTCGCCGCGCCTGGACGCCCTGACCGACCTCACCGACGTGCCGGAGCTCCTCACCCTCGGGGCTATGCCGCAGTACGAGGCCAGGTGGTCGTGGTCCGGGAACCTCCCGATGTCGACCGACACCGCGAGCTGCGCCGCGGTCCTCGGGCCGATGCCGGGCACGGTGAGCAGGCACGCGTAGGTCTCGTTGCCCTCGAGCAGCGCCGCCGTCTCGGCCTCGAGGGCCCCGGCCTCGTCGAGGGCCTCCAATATTCGGGCGGCCAGGAACCTGACCTGCCTGTTCTCGGCCTCGACGAGCGCCGGCGGGGGCGCGGTGGAGGCGGCCGCGGCCTCCCCGGCGACCTCGGCCCGCGGGCCCTCGGCCCCGGAGCGGGCGATCCCCCACGCCCCGCCGAACCCGGCGAGCAGCTCCAGCCACCGCCGGTCCGACAGGTCGACCGCGGCCTCGAGGGCCGGGCAGGACTCGAGCAGCACCGCGCGCAGGCGGTTCTTGTCCCTGGTCGCGCAGGCGACGACATGGTCGCGCTGCGACGAGAGGGCGCGGGCGGCCTCGAGGGCCTCGCCGCGGCCCGGGACCCCCGACAGGGAGTCCGGCACGCCCAGGGCGGTCCGCGCGATCACCGCGGCGTCGCGCTCGTCGGTCTTGGCCTCGCCGGCGAACAGGCCCGCGGCGCGGCTGGCGGCGAGCCCGGGCAGGTAGGCGACCCCGAGCCCCGCGGCGCGGGCCCGCCTCACGGCGAGGGACCCTATGTTGCGGAACTGGTCGACGACGACGAGCGTGCCGGCGGGCGCGGAGGCGAACAGCGCGTCGAGCTCGGCCTCCCTGTTGCGGACGGGGGCGCTGGCCAGCACCTCCCCGTCGCGGTCGATCAGGCAGGCCCAGTGCGATGACTTGCCGACGTCCAGGCCGAGCACGGCCGTGGGCCTGGTGGATGGCGCTTTCACGGTGGTATCCTTCCGGTAGTCGTTCGACCGGATGGCCTCCCCCTCGGCACTCACATTACCAGCCGCGGCACCTGCCCGGCACTTTCCTATCAGCCGTCGGGGGCGGCGCGTCCCGCGCCGGCAGCACCCAACGGGCCCTCTCGGGGGCAGGGACGTTCGGCCGTGCGCGGGCGCCCGGTCGGCGGCCCGTTCTGGGCGCGCCTCAATCGTAGCCCGAGACAGTCCCAGGCTGACAATTTCGACTGTAATGGACGTTCTTGTTTGACTAGTCATTTAAGAACGTCCCCGATGACTATTTGAATTGCTAATTTGTGCGGGTTGTGGTTTTGTGACCTGCTGAAATTTAGGATACTGTACATCTGTACGTTAACTCATCTTCGTAGTATATTGCTACCCGCAAAACTCAATACCATTGTGCTCTGAGATGCTAAAGCGCCTACGTACAATGGTTGTCGATAGTACGATTCGATTTAACGACAGGATGGATGGTCCAAGCGTGAGTCTCGGCAGCAAACTATCCAATGCAAAGGTGTCCTTTGCGATATTTAAGCGCGACATTAAGCGACTGCTTGTGAACCCCGTCGCCCTGGTGGTTACCCTAGGCGTGTGCGTTATTCCCTCGCTGTATGCCTGGTATAACATCGTGGCAAACTGGGATCCGTATGGAAACACCCAAGGCATCAAGATTGCTATCGCCAACAACGATCGAGGCACCCAAAACGACTTGGTGGGTGAGCTCAACGCTGGCGACAAAGTGGTCGACCAGCTCAAGGAGAATCATCAGTTGGGCTGGACGTTCGTCGACTCGACGGCCGATGCCAAGGAGGGCGTCGAGAGCGGCGAGTACTATGCCGCTATCGTGATTCCCAAGAACTTCTCGGATAACCTGGTTTCGATGCTCGACGGCAACTACCATCAGCCCAAGCTCACGTACTACGTCAATGAGAAGAAGAGCGCCATTGCGCCCAAGGTTACCGATACCGGTGCAAACACCATCGAGGAGCAGATCAACTCGGAATTTGTCTCTACGGTAGGCAAGACTGTTGCCGGTATCGCCAAGGATGCCGGTGTCGATTTAAGGGACAAGGCAACCCAGACTCAGGACTCGCTGGCAAGTTCTGTCTCCGAGGCATCCGATACCTTGGGCGAGGTGCGCGATTCGATTGGCGATATGAATGCCGCCATCGATAAGACGAGTGGCGCTATCGCCTCGGCTGATGCGGCACTTGCCGGCTTGCAAGGCCAGGCACCGTCGCTGACGCAGGCGATCTCCCAGGGCAACGACCTGCTGAGCGAAGCTCGCACCACGGCGGGCAACTCCATCACCTCGCTCTCCAAGGCGCTCTCGGAAGGCAGCCTTGCGCTCACCAAGACGTCGGCCTCTGCGAACGCTGCCATCGGCAAGCTGACGGGCGCGGTCACATCTACGACCACCCGTATCGACAACTCGCTCGAGTCTCTTCAAGCGACGATCGACCACAATAAGGCCGTTATCGGGCACTTGGAGATTCTCGCCAATGACACGTCGACAGGTTCCGAGGAAATTGACGCGCGCATTGTATCGACCATCGATTTGCTTCGAGAGCAGAATGAAAAGCTTCAGAGCATCAAGGACGGTCTGTCCGCGCAGTCGAGCGCCATGGCGAATGACGCAGCGGCTGTTTCGGGTGCCAGTGACGCTATCAATAACGCAATTCATACCGGTGCGACCAACCTTGGCCAAGCCCAGACGGACTTGGGCCAAAACGCGCTGCCGAAGGCCTCGAGCGCGCTCGACTCTTTTGCTGCCGTTTCGGGCGACCTGACCGGTATCGTCTCGGGTATGACACCTACACTTGCAAATGCGCGCGGCACGTTGGCGCAGCTTAGCGCTACGCTCGGCCAGGCCAAGACCACGCTGTCCCAGACCGATTCCTCGCTTGCCAAGGTCCAGGACAAGCTTGCAACCGCCGCCAATGACATCGCGGCGCTGCAGACCTCCGAGTCCATGGGCGAGCTGGCCGATCTGATGGGCGTCGATGTCAATGACGTGGCAGATTTCATGGCCTCTCCGGTCGAGCTGACGTCCAAGTCGATCTATCCGGTCAAGAGCTTTGGCTCGGGCATCGCTCCCTTCTACACCAATCTGGCGCTTTGGGTGGGCGGCTATGTGCTCATCGCCATTTACAAGCTCGAGGTCGACCGTGAAGGTGTTGGCAGCTTTACGGCGCGCCAAGGCTACTTTGGCCGCTGGTTGCTCATGGTGATCCTGGGCGCGTTGCAGGCCATCATCGTTACGGTAGGCGATCTGGTGATTGGCGTGCAGTGCGTCAGCCCGCTGCTGTTCGTGCTGGGCGGCATCGCCATTTCGTTCACCTACGTCAATATCATCTATGCGCTGTCCACCACGTTTAAGCATATCGGCAAGGCTATCGGCGTCATTCTCGTCATCGTGCAGATCCCGGGTTCGTCGGGCATGTACCCCATCGAGATGATGCCCGGCTTCTTCCAGTGGCTGCACCCGCTGCTGCCCTTTACCTACGGCATCAATCTGCTGCGCGAGACGGTCGGCGGCATGTATTCGTTCAACTACCTGTTTAACCTGTGCATTCTGGGCGTGTTCTTGATCGTGGCGCTCTTTATCGGCCTGCAGCTGCGTCCGCTGCTGCTCAACCTTAACCTGCTCTTTGATAAACAGCTCTCCACGACCGGTATGATGATTTGCGAGTCCAACGACCTGCCGCGCCAGCGCTACTCGCTGCGCACGGCCATGCGCGTCATGCTCGATTCCGATTCGTACCGTCGCGAACTGCTCGATCATGCGGTCGCCTTTGAACATCGCTACCCGTACTACATCAAGGGCGGTTTTGCCGCCGTGGTGGGCGTTCAGGTCCTGCTCTTTGTCCTGTCGACGGTTCTCGATATCGACAATAACGGCAAGATCATCCTGCTTGTCATTTGGATCATCTCGGTTATTGCCATCTGCGGCTGGCTTATCAATATCGAATATATCCGAGCGAGCCTCAATACCCAGATGCGCATCTCGGCGCTTTCGGATGAGGACATGCGTCGCGAGATGCGCGAACACACGGCCGCCATTCCTGCTGCCCGCCACATGTTTGGCCTCAACGCCAGCGAGCGTGGTGCCAAGGGCGGCGATCAGTCCACGGGCCGCTTGCCGCATATCGGCTCGCACCATAAATCTCAGGGCAGCGACAGCACAGCCACAAATGATGGAGATACCACCGCGCTTGGCAAGCACTCCAAAGGAGGTGAGGCATAAATGAAGAACATCCTGCATCTGTTTAAGCGCGATGTCCAAAACGTGTCTCGCTCCGTGATCGGCTTGGTTGTCGTGATGGGCCTCATTATCGTACCGTGTCTGTACGCGTGGTTTAACATCGCCGGCAGCTGGGATCCGTACGGCAACACCGGCAATCTTAAGATCGCCGTGGTCAACACCGATGAGGGTTACGAGAGCGATTTGATCCCCGTCGAGGTTAACGTGGGCGAAAACGTGACCGCCACCCTACGCGGCAACGAGAGCTTCGATTGGGTTGTGCTCAACAATCGCGAAAAGGCTATCGAGGGCGTTAAGTCGGGCGCGTACTATGCTGCCGTCGTTATCCCCAAAACGTTTAGCGCTGACATGATGACGCTTTTCTCGACCGACGTGAAACACGCCGATATCGAGTTTTACGAGAACCAGAAGGCCAACGCCATCGCGCAGATCGTGACCGAGAAGGGTTCGAGCGCCGTTCAGAACCAGGTTAACGAATCTTTTACCGAGACCATTACGAGCATCGGTCTTAAGACGGTGTCCAGCCTGCTCGATTACATGAGCACCGACCAGGTCAGCAACTTTATCGCCAACCTGTCCTCGACGCTTGGCGATTCGATTGAGGACCTGCGAGACGTTCAGGCAAATGCTTCGTCGCTGGCGGGCATTTTGAGCTCCACGTCCGATTCGCTGACGTCGGCGAGCGGCATGCTCAAGCAGACCGGTGCCGTCGATGAGTCGACAAAGCAGCTCATGGAACATGCCAAAAGCGGCATCGATGATTCCAAAGAAGCGCTTAAGGCGGCAAACGATGCCATCGATGCCGCAATCGATGGAAGTGCGGGTTCGTTCGACAATGTGTCTGCCGAGCTCGCGAAGGCGTTCGACACCGCAAACCAGCATGTCGACCTTACGGTGTCCCAACTCAACGATGCCGCTGCGGCCCTCAATGCGCGCGCCAAGGATATCGATGCGATGGCCGATCAGCTCCGCAGCCTTGCCGACCAGGTGAGCGATGAGAATTTGAAGGACGGCCTCAAGTCCGCCGCGACGTCGCTGGGCAGAATCGCCGTTGAGTACCGCAACAATGCCAAGGATCTGGCGGCTACCGCGAAGTCTCTCTCCGATAGCATGGCCGAGGTCAACAACTTGCGTGCCGAAGTCGACCAGGCCATCGCCGATGCCAAGGCGGGCATTTCGGGCGCCAAGTCCGACTACGACTCCACGTTCTCGGTCAAGGCAAAGGAGCTCAAGAAGACGGTTTCAGGCATCCTGGACTCGCTGGATGGCATCTCGGGCGATCTGGATAGCGCCGTAGACGGCCTGACCGACGCATCCGGTTCGCTGGCAAAGGGCCTCTCCAAGGCTGCAAAGCTGGTCAACAAGGCTTCCGATCAGCTGGGTGAAGCGTCCGATAAGATCAGTGCCTTTAAGGATGAGCTCGACGGCGCCCTTATGTCGGACGATCTGGCCACGATCAAGACGATGATTGGCAATGATCCCGAGGGTTTGGCCGTGTCGCTTTCCGGTCCCGTCGCGCTCGATCGCAAGCCGGTCTATCCGATCCGCAACTACGGCTCGGCCATGGCGCCGTTCTACACGATTCTGTCGCTCTGGGTCGGCTCGATCGTGCTGGCGGCCATGATGAAGGTGTCGGTTGACGACGAACTCATCAATGAGTTAATCCCCGTGCGCTTGCACGAGATCTACCTGGGCCGCTACCTGTTCTTTGGCGGTCTGGCCCTGCTGCAGGCAACGCTCGTGTGCGCGGGCGACATCCTGTTCTTTGGCATTCAGTGCGACAACCCGCTGCAGTTTGTGCTGGCGGGCTGGGTCGCGAGTCTCGTGTTCTCCAATATCGTCTACACGCTTACGGTTTCGTTTGGCGATATCGGCAAGGCTTTGGCCGTTGTGCTGCTGGTCATGCAGGTCGGCGGTTCGGGCGGTACGTTCCCCATCGAGATGACCGGCCCTGTGTTCCAGGCGATCTATCCGTTCCTGCCGTTTACCCATGGCATTAACGCCATGCATGCCGCCATGGCTGGCGCCTACCATATGGAGTACTGGGTTGAGCTGGGCATTCTGGCGAGCTATCTGATTCCGTCGCTGGCCCTGGGCGTCGTCTTCCGCCGCCCAGTCATCAAAGCCAACGACTGGGTCATCGAAAAGCTGGAATCGACAAAGCTAATTTAGTGCGGCAACGTTAACGCTGATGTAGCACTAATGCCAGCGAGCGAGCCGCATTTGCGCCAAGGTGACGTGAAATGAAAGGGCGCTGACCTTCTGGTCGCGCCCTTGAAATTGA